>NZ_JBWKYJ010000060.1:0-31014 GCF_059423685.1 Acidovorax sp. GW460-11-11-14-LB4
GGCCCAGCCCGCCCCCGCCGCCAACTACGACGCGCCGGATACCTGGCTGTGCCGCCCCGGCCGCGCCGACCTGTGCAGCACCGACCAGACGGTCACCACGCTGGCCGCCGAAGGCCAACGCACGGTGCAGGTGATCAAGCCGCAGGCCGATGCGCCCATCGACTGCTTTTACGTGTACCCCACGATCTCGCAGGACCCCAACCCGCACAGCACGCTGCAACCTGGCCCGGGCGAGCAGCGGGCGGTGGCGCAGCAGTTTGCCCCGTTTGCCTCGGTGTGCCGTCCGTTTGCACCCATGTACCGGCAGATCACGCTGGCGGGGCTGCGCGCGGCCATGTCGGGCAACCCGGCGGGCGTGAACCCGGAGATGGCCATCGAGGACGTGCGTGCCGCGTGGCGGCACTATCTGGCCAATGACAACAAGGGCCGGGGCGTGGTGCTGGTGGGGCATTCCCAGGGCAGCCGCATGCTGCTGGAGTTGCTCAAGCGCGATGTGGACGGCCAGCCGGTGCAGCAGCGCCTGGTGTCGGCCCTGCTGATCGGCTTCAACGTGATGGTCCCGGTGGGTGCGGACACCGGAGGGTCGCTGCCCACGCTGCCCCTGTGCCGTACCGGCGCGCAAACCGGGTGTGTGGTGACATACGCCACGTTCCGCGAGACATCGCCGCCGCCCGCAAACTCCCGCTTTGGCCGCAGCAATACGGCGGGCGCAGAGGTGGCCTGCACGGACCCGGTGCGCCTGAGCGGCCAGCCGCTGCGAAGCATGCTGGCCCGCGAGGCCAACCTGCTGGGGCAGTCCGTGTTGCGTGCGCAATGGGCCCAGGGCCTGGAGGGCGTGAGCACCCCGTTTGTGAGCCTGCCGGGCCTGATGCGTGCAAGCTGTGTGAAGGACGGCCCCGCACACTACCTGGCGCTGGGCCTGGACAGCAATGGGCGTGGCAGCCTACCCAGCGATGTGCCGGGCGATATCGTGGTCAATGACCGCACTCTGGACGACTGGGGCCTGCACCTGATCGACATGAACGTGGTGATGGGCAACCTGCTGGACCTGGTGCGCCAGCAGGGCGCTGCCTGGAAGGCCAAGGCGAACTAGCGCCTGTTCACACCGGGCGGTGCGCCGCCCCGTGCGGCACCGAGGCTTATCGCGCGGTCACGCCGTCCGGCTCGGTCACCGAGATGTCGGTGTGCACCAGCGTCAGCGGAAAACGCTGGCCCGCCAGGTAGTCCTCCAGGCAGCGCAGCAGCAGGGGGCTGCGGTGGCGCTCGGGGCAGGCACGGATCTCGTCGGCCGTGAGCCACAGCGTGCGCACGATGCCGGTGTCGAGCGTGCGCCAGTCATGGTGCGTGCCCAGCGTGCCCGCAAACGCAAAACGCATGTAGGTGATGTCGTCCCCCGTGCGCGTCTTGGTGAAGCGGTTGAGGTACACGCCAATCAACGCTGTGGGCTCGAAGTCGTGGGCGGTTTCTTCCAGCACCTCGCGCGCGCAGGCCTGGATGGGCGACTCGCCCGGGTCCAGGTGGCCGGCAGGGTTGTTGAGCTTGAGGCCGTCGGTGGTTTCTTCCTCGACCAGCAGAAAGCGGCCGTCGCGCTCGATGAGGGCGGCCACGGTGACGTTGGGTTTCCAGCGGTGGGGCATGGCGGGCATTATGACGAGGGCGGGTGACACTTCGCCTAGAAGGTCTACAGCGCTCGCGCCATGTACACCGCGCCTTCGCCGTAGCTGGCCAGGCGGGCCTGCTGGGTGGCGTCCTGCAAGGGGTGCAGCGCATAGCCCTGCCGCTGCCAGTAGGCCTGCGAGCCCTGCACCGAGACCAGCGCGCTGTGCCGCAGCCCTTCTGCGCGGGCCTGCGTCCACAGGGGCTGCAGCAACGCATGGGCCAGGCCTTGCCCCGCATGGGCAGGCAGCACGGCCATGTCATGCAGGTACAGCGTGTCGGGCGCAGTAGCGGTTTCAAAGTCGCCATGCAGCGGGGTGACCTTGCCACGCACGCTGCGGTATGCCGCCAGGTAGGCGCACACCGAGCCGCCCTGCTCCAGCACCAGCGAGCAATTGGCAGGGCTGGCGAGGCGGCGGGCAAACACCTCGCCGCTCTCCACAAACCCCTCGCCATAGCAGGCCAGTTGCACGGCCAGCAGGTCGGCCAGATCGCTCAGCGCCAGCGGGCGCACCACCACGGACATGAGGAAACTTCGCTGGGTCAGTGCGGCAGCACGGGCGCCTGCACGAAGTCGTCCAGCGACAGGCCCTTTTCCTTCAGCAGCGCCTCCAGCACCGGCTGCAGGCGGCCCAGGCTCTCCTGCACGGCCTCGCGCACGGTGTCCACCACCACCTGGGTGCTGCGCTCGATCTCGATGTTCAGGCGGTCGCCCACCTTCTTGGCTTCAAACACCGTGGCACGGCGCGTTTCGGGAATCATCCAGATCTCGAACCAGCCCTCTTGCCGGTTCACCTCGGCCACCGTGAGGCTGGCGCCGTGGATGGCGATGTAGCCCTTGGCAAAGATGTAGCGGCGAAACGCCTCGGGCACGGCCACGCGCCACACCAGGTTGTTGTCAAACTCGCGCCGCTCGATGAGCGTGCCGGTGAAGTCCACATGGCCCGACAGCGGGTGGCCGCCGATCTCGGCGCCGTCCTTGGCCGCGCGCTCCACGTTCACGCGGTCGCCCTGGCCGTAGCTGCCCAGCGTGGTGATGTTCAGGCTCTGCAGCATCACGTCAAAGTTGGCCTGCGTGGGCGACAGGATCTCGGTGACCGTGAGGCACACGCCATCGGTGGCCACGCTGGCGCCAATGGCCAGGTCCTGGCAGAAGCCCTCAGGGAAATCAAGCGTGAAGGTGCGCAGCCCTGCGCGGTCGTGGATGGCGGCAATGCCTGCCGTGGCTTGGACGATGCCTGTGAACATGGTGGCGCGGCTTCCGGGTACGTTGGAACGGGAACAGGGAATTTTGCCACCCGGCCCCCACCGCGCGCTGGCGCCGGGTTACTTGGCGCGCAGCAACTCGCCGACTTCCAGCAGCACCAACTCGTTGTCATCCGCCTTGTTCGGCTCGCGGCTGCTGCTGAAGGGCAAGTTGTTGTCGTTGCCCACCACGATGTGCGTGCTGTCCACAATGTCCACGTTCTCGATGGTGAAGAACGGGAAGGTGAGCACGCCGTTGTTCAGCGGCTTGCGCGCCAGGCGCTGCGGGTCCTGGATGTTCATGAGATCGATGTAGCCCACCTTGCGGATCTCGCCGCCCACGTTGGCGTCGCTCATCTCCACCTTGTAGACGCGCTTGAACTTGGCCAGGTCGTGGAAGCAGTCCGTGCGCTTGGTGCCCTCGGGGCAGGCTTTGTCGGCCGTGCCTTCGCCGTTGTCGCGCTCGATGATGAGGCCCGTGGTGCCGTCGATCATGTTGAAGTCGCCAATCGCGTGGTGGTTGGCCTCCAGCACGTACTTCCAGTGGCGGCCGGTCCATTGCTCGGTCTTCACGTCAAATTCGAGCACACGCAGGTACTGCTTGCCGCCCACGTTTTCGTACGCCTTCGCGCTGTCGTTCCACAGCGCGCCTTCGAGCAGTGCATAGAGCTTGCTGCCGTCCTTGCTGGAGGCCATGCCTTCGTAGCCCTTGGAGCGCTTGACTTCAAACGGCGTGGGCTTGGCGTCGGGGGCACCGGGCATCAGCACACCGGGCGCATCGGGCGAGCGCACGACCTTGCCGTCCACCTGCGTCTCGAACACGGCCAGCACCTTGCCGTTCAGGTCGGCCTTGATGAGGAAGGGGCCAAACTCTTCGCCGATCCACAGCGCGCCACCGGCGAACTGGAAACTCTCGGGGTCGAAGTCAGCGCCCGTCAGGTAGCGCTTGTCGGTGCCTTCGTGGGTGATGCGAAACGGCACCTTCTTGTCGGGGTCGTGCAGGAAGACAGTCTTGAGGCGGTTGAACTGGCCGCTCTTGAAGTCCACGGTGTAGTGGCTCAGGTGCAGCATGAAGTCGGGCGAGTTGGCCTTGGAGCCAGCGCCGTTGTCGGTCAGGATCCAGAACGAACCGTCGGCCATGCGCTTGATGCCCGAGTGGCCCTGGAGGGGCTGGCCCTGAAACGGCAACGACACACCCGTGTCGCGGCCGCCCGACTGGCCCATCACGCTGCCCACGGCGTCCACACGGCGGGGGGTGGTGAACTTGCCGGCCACCTGCAGGTCTTGCGGCGCGTCCTTGGGCGCGGCAACCACGGTGAGGGCGGGCAGCACGGCGTGGCCGGCCAGGGTGGCGGGGTAGGCCTGCTGGGCGATGGCGGGGATGGCGGCAGCGCACAGCAGCGCTGCGCAGGCGGCAATTTGGGACAGTCGGGACATGGTGGTCAAGGGGAAGAGAGCCAAAACCGTGAACGATGCCGCCGCCCTGTGACACCGCCATGAAAAGCGGTTCTCCAACGCCCCCCACCAGGCAACGCCGAATCGGGCACATGCACGGACCTTTTGCCGCTGGCCGGGATCACACCTGCCTCACCCCACCCGCACGGCCTGCGCACCCGCCATGGAAACCCTCTCTGCACTGCAATCCCTCGGCCTGGAGCTGCCCAGCCCGGCCTACATCGCGGGCGCCATCCTGTTTGGTCTGATCGGCATGGCGGCGTACTGGCACGGCAAGCGTGCGCAGCAGCCGCGCACCCGCTGGTGGGGCGTGGCGTTGATGTTTTATCCCTACGTGGTCTCGGCCACCTGGCTGCTGTACGCCGTGGGCGTCGCGCTGTGCCTGGGGCTGTGGTGGGACGGGCAGCGCGGCTAGGGATCCTCTGCACCAAGGAATCAACTGGCGGCGGCCACCAGCCCCGCGCCGTGCCCGCGCGTGAAGGCCTCTTCAAACACCGAATACCCCGACCAGTCGGCATGCGCAAACGCCAGCCGTGCGGTGGTGGGCGTGGGCAGCCAGGCGGCACGCTCACCATTTGATAGCACCTTGGGCATGAAAGTCTTGCGCTCCAGGCCGATTTGGCTCAAAAACTGCTGCAAACCCGGTGTGGGGATGGACATGGCGTGCCCGTAGCGGGTGATGTCCACGCGCGTGGCGCGCTGGCGCAGGTCGGGGTGGGGCACGGCGAGAGCGGCCAGGGCGGCTTCGGCCCAGTGCTGCCAGGGCTGGGTGGCCAGTTGCTGGCGGCCGTCCGCCCGGTCGCCCAGCGCCTGGTAGTAGGTAAGCACGGTGGGGCCGGCCAGCGTGGCGCGGGTGTCCAGGCGCTGGTGGCCGGCGTTCACATAGCCCAGGCCCCCCGCCGTGGGGTCGGCATACAGGACGTTGTCCCAGGCCGGCGCAGCGCCGGGGCGGTCGGTGAGCGGACTTTGGATGTGGATGTTGGCCACCAGCCAGGGCGCCCACGACAGACGCTGGGCCGCCCCGGTGAGGAAGGCGGGCGGGTTCTGCACCACGCGCGCCGCCATGAAGACGGGCAGCGCCACGATGCAGCGTGGCGCCTGCCAGCGCTCCACGCTATCGGTGGCGTGGTTGAACGCATCCACCTCCACGCCGTGGCGGCCTTCGGTGATGCGCAGCACGCTGGTGCCGGCGCGCAGCTGGCCGCCGCCGTGGGACGTGTTGGCCAGCGGCTCGGCCAGGCGCCGGGTGATCCAGCCATTGCCCTCGGGCCAGGTCAAAACGCTTTCGCGGGCTTCGTCCACGGCCTCGCCGGGCGCATGAAAGCCATGGCGGCTGGCAAAGTAGTGGATGCCCGCCCAGGCCGAGACGCGGTCGGCCCCGGCGCCGTAGTCGTCGCGGCAGCAGTAGTCCAGGTACCAGCGCAGGTGGGCATCGTCCAGCCCTTCCTGCGCCAGCCAGGCGGCAAACGTCATCGCGTCCAGCGCCTGCTGGCTGGGCGCCAGTGGGCGCTTGGCGGTCCACAGCTTGAGTGCGGGCATGGCAAACCGGGCGGCGCGGGCCTGCGCGTCCACGGCCTGGGCAAAGCGGCGGTACTGCGCCAGCGTGGCCTCGCCCACGCCCTGCACGGGCAGCAGGCCGTCTTGCCACTCGCCATCGAAGTACAGGCGCTCCTGCGGGCTGTGGCACAGGTGGCGTTCGTCGTACTGCCAGTGCCCCGCCACGCGCTGGCGCAGGCCCAGCTCCTCCAGCAGGTCCTGCACCTCGCGCGCGTCGTCGCCAGGCACGGGCAGGTAGTGTGCGCCCTGCGGGCAGGTGATACCGTTGACGGCGGTGCCCCGGCTGTTGCCGCCTGCGGTGTCTTCCAGCTCCAGCAGCGCAAAGTCCTGCACGCCTGCCAGGCGCAGCGCACGCGCGGCGGCCAGCCCCGCCACGCCACCACCGGCAATGATGACCTGCGCGCGGCGCACCACGGCGGGCTCGGGCCAGGTGCCGCGCGCCAGCCACTCACGCAGCTGGTGGCCGCGCGCCATGTCGATGCCGCTGAAGCCGCCTTCCAGCGGCGGCACGGCGCGGTCGCACCCGCCCAGCGCAGCCGTGGCCAGGGCGGCGGCGCCCGCCACGAACTGGCGGCGCTGCAGGGTCCAGGGGGTCATGCGGTCACGCCTCAATCGGCCCAGCGGGCGCGAATCTCAAGCAGCTGCGGCACCAGCGGGGCGAACAGCGCCACCAAAGCGGGGTCGAAGTGTTTGCCGGCCTGCGCTGCAATGTGGTCGAGCGCATCCTGCACGGGCCAGGGTTCCTTGTAGGGGCGGCGGGTGGTGAGCGCATCGAACACATCGGCCACCGCCACGATGCGCGCCGACACCGGGATGGCCTCGCCCGCCAGGCCGCGCGGGTAGCCGCTGCCGTCCCACTTTTCGTGGTGGGCCAGCGCAATCTCACGGGCCAGCTGCAGCACGCCGGACGGGTGCTCGCCAATGATCTCGGCGCCGATCTCGGGGTGGCGGCGCATGGTGTCCCACTCATCGGCGTTCAGCGGGCCGGGCTTGCGCAGCACGGCGTCGGGGATGCCGATCTTGCCCACGTCGTGCATGGGCGCGGCGTTGAGCAGGTCTTCGGCCCAGGCCTGGCTGTGGCCGGCAGCCAGGGCCAGCAGCTGGGCAAAGTGGCTCATGCGGATCACATGCATGCCGGTTTCGTTGTCCTTGTACTCGGCCGCGCGGCCCAGGCGCTGCACGATCTGCAGGCGGGTTTCGCGCAGCTCGTCCATGCGCACCAGCGACAGGTGGGTGCGCACCCGCGCGCGCACCACGGGCGGGCTGACGGGCTTGGTGATGTAGTCCACCGCGCCCGCGTCAAACCCGGCAGTTTCGTCCTGGCTGTCGGTAAGGGCGGTGATGAAGATCACCGGGATGGAGGCCGTGGCAGCATCGGCCTTGAGCGCGCGGCACACGGCATAGCCGTCCAGGTTCGGCATCATGATGTCAAGCAGCACCAGGTCGGGCCGCTGCTCGCGCGCCACCTGCAGCGCACGTTCACCGTCGGTGGCAAACAGCAGGCGGTAGTCGGACTGCAGGATGTGGCGCAGCACCTGCAGGTTGGTGGGCTCGTCGTCCACCAGCAACAGGCGGGGCCGCTGGTCAGGGGCCGGTGTCATGCGGGGTTCTCCAGGGGTTCGTCCAGCCAGTGCGTGCGCAGCTGCTGCAACTGCACCCCGGCCTGGTCAAAGTCAAAGCGGTCGATGGCCTCTTGCAGGCGCTCGGTGGCATCTGCAGGCAGCAGCTGCACCAGCAGGTCCAGCGGCGGCTGGGCCAGCTCGGACTGTGCCAGGGCCTGCTGCAGCGCCTGCGCGGCGTCCCGGGCCTGCTGGCGTTGGTCTGCGGTCAGCGGTGCGTGCTGGCCCACGCCGGGGGCGGGCGCTGCGGCGGCCACGGCCTCGTGGGCCAGGGCCTGCTCCACGGCCTGCAACGCGGCGGGCAGGGCGGCCACCAGCGGCTGCAGAGCCGTGCGGTCCAGGCTGTGGGCGGCTTCCTCGATGCGCTGCGCCAGCGTTTGCAGCGGGCCCAGCGCAAGGTTGCCTGCCGCACCACGCAGGCGGTGGGCCAGCACACGGGCAGCGTCCATGTCGGGCTGCGCCACCAGGGCCTGCAAGGTGGCGGGGGTGGCGGCATGGTCGGTCAGCAGGCGCGCCACGGCATCGCGCAGCAGCGCACGCTGGCCCCAGAGGCGGGTGCCACGCTCCCAGTCCACCGCGGCGATGGTGGCGTGGGGGACCGGTGGTATGTCGGTGGCGCGCGTCAAGGTCTGCAGGCTGCTCCACCCCGATGTGGCGGTGTCGGGCTGCAGATGCAGCACGCGGGCGATCTCGCGGAACAGGCGGGCGGGCTCCAGCGGCTTGCTTGCAAAACCGTCCATGCCCGCAGCGCGTGCGTTGCGCCGGTCCTGCTCCAGCACGCTGGCCGACAGGGCGATCACCGGCACCGGCTTGCGCCGTTGCGCCTGCTCGAACGCGCGGATGCGGCGCGTGGCCTCCAGGCCGTCCATGCCGGGCATCTGCAGATCCATCAGCACCACGTCAAAGCGCCCGGCCTCGTAGGCGGCGACAGCGCTTTCGCCATCCCGCGCCACGGTCACCTGGTGGCGCCCCCGCTCCAGGTGGATCTGCAGCAGCTCGATGTTGGCCGGCACATCGTCCACCACCAGCATGCGCAGCGGCGGCAACTGCACCGCATGGCTCACGGTGGCCACTGCCGCCGTCGCCTGGCCCACCGGCAAAGGTACACACACGGTGAACGTGGTGCCCACACCCAGGGTGCTGCGCACGCTGATGCTGCCCCCCATCAGCTCCACCAGCTGGCGCGAGATGGTGGTGCCCAGGCCGGTGCCGCCGAACTGCCGGGTGGTGGATGCGTCGGCCTGCGCAAAGGGGTCGAAGATGCGCTCCAGGTGCTGCGCCGCGATGCCGATGCCCGTGTCCTCCACCTCCATCACCAGCGTGCCGTCGTGGTAGTCCAGCCGCAGCAGCACATGGCCGCGCTCGGTGAACTTGAGCGCGTTGCCCAGCAGGTTGAGCAGCACCTGCTGCAGGCGCAGCGCATCGCCCCGCAGGTAGGGCGGCACCCGGTCGTCCGTCAGGCACTGCAGCGCGAGCCCCTTCTTGCCCGCATGGATGCGCAGCGAGGCAAGGATCTGGTCGCACACCTCTTGCAGCGAGAAGTCCGCAATCTCCAGCTCCACCGCGCCTTTTTCCAGCTTGGCAGTGTCCAGGATGTCATTGAGCAGGCGCAGCATGGAGCGCGCCGCATGCTGCACCGTGCCCAGGTGGCGGCGCTGCTGCGCGTCCATGGGGGTGTCGAGCAGGGCCTCGGTGAAGCCGATGATGGCGTTCATGGGCGTGCGGATCTCGTGGCTCATGTTGGCCAGGAAGGTGCTGCGCGCGGCTGCGGCCTGCTCCGCACGCTCCTTGGCGGCGCGCAGCTCTTGCTCCATGGCACGGCGCTGGGTGAGGTCGGTCGCAAACTTGACGACCTTGAACGGCTGACCCTGGGCGTCGAAGATGGGGTTGTAGGTGGCCTGGATCCAGATGCGCCGCCCGTCCTTGCCCAGTCGCTGATATTCACCGCCATCCAGCTGGCCAGCTCGCAGTTGCTCCCAGAACTGCGCGTACGCCTCGGTCTGCGCGTAGGCGGGTTCGCAGAACATGCGGTGGTGCTGGCCCACGATCTCTTCCAGCCGGTAGCCCATGAGTTCTCGAAAGTTAGCGTTGGCGTTGAGCACATGGCCCTGCATGTCGAACTCCACCACCGAGAGCGCACGGTTGATGGCACGCACCGTGCTCTCGAACTCGGCGTTGCGCTCGCGAAAGACGGTCATGTCCATGATGACGCCGTCGATCCACAGCACCTGGCCGTCATCGCCGACCACGGGGCGGCCGCTTTCCGACACCCAGCGCAGGCGCCCATCACGGTCCCGCAGGCCAAACTCCACGTGGTAGGGTCGGTGCTCCTGGATGGCCACGGAGACTTCCGCCCACAGGCGGTCCACCTCTTCGGGCAGCGTGAGCTGGGTGAAGTTGATACGGCCTTCCAGAAAATCCTGCGGCAACCAGCCCGTGAGTGCGGTCACCGCATCGCTGACGAACAGCATGGTCCAGTCGGCATCGTGGCGGCAGCGGAAAGTGACGCCCGGAATATTGGCCATGAGCGAGCGCAGGCGCTGCTCGCTGGCTTGCAGCTCCTGCTCCATGGCGCGACGCTGGGTCAGGTCGCTGATGAACCCCACGAACACCGGCGCGCCATCCAGCGGCACACGGCCTATGGCAATGCGGATGGGCACGGTGCTGCCGTCGGGCCGCAGGGCCAGCACCTCGCGGCTGTTGGCGCCGACCACGCCACCGCCCTGGCCTTGCAGGTAGCGCTGCAGATAGGTGTCGTGGCGCGAGCGGTCGGGCTCGGGCATGAGCATGGACACGTTCTGGCCCACCACTTCGTCGTGACGCCAGCCCAGGATGCGCTCGGCCGCTGCGTTGAAGGACTGCACGCGGCCCTGCGCATCGATCATCACCATGCCGTCCACGGCCGTGTCGGCAATGGCGCGCAAGCGGGACTCGCTCTGGCGCATCTGCAGGAACATCTGCCGGTAACGCAAGCCAGCGTTGATGGCGATCACCAGCAGCCCGATACCCGACGCCACTGCAGCAACGGCCAGTGCCAGGGGCGCGCCATCGGCCGCGGTCAGCAGTTCCAGCTCGTTGGGGGCTTCAATGAAACGCAAGGCCGCCATGCCGGTGTAGTGCATGCCTGCAATCGCCAGCCCCATGACCACACCGGCCACCGCATTGAGCCACCGGGCGCGCCAACGCACCACGCGCTCCAGCCCAAACCGCACCCACAGGGCCACGATGGCCAGCAACACGGCCACCAGCACCGAGGCGGCAAATCCCCACGGGTCGTACCGCATGACAGGCGCCCACTGCGACGCTGCCATGCCGATGTAGTGCATGGCGCCAATGCCAGCGCCCACCAGCACCCCACCCACCACCAGGGCGGCGCGGCTGATCTCGCGGCGCATCAGCAAGCCCAGCGCCACCCACGACGCGCCCACACTGGGCAGCAGGGACAGCACGGTGGTCCACGCATCAAACTGGCCTCGCGCGCACACCGTGAAGGCCAGCATGCCGATGAAGTGCATGGACCAGATGCCCCCGCCCAGCGCCATCGCCCCAGACCCCCGCGCCATCTGGCGCATGAACCGGGTGTCGGCGCGGCGGGCCAGGCCCGACATCTGCAGCGCCAGCACGGAGGCCAGCACCGCCATGCCCACCGACAGCGTCACCAGCCAGGGATCGTGCTGCGCCCAAAGCAGCGGATAGGGCTGTGCGTCAGAAAGGAAAAAAAGGTCCAGCATCGGGGGCGCCCACGGCGATCAGGTCTTGACAGCTTTGTAGCCGATTGTGCTGCCCATGCCAGCGGGCAGAACCCCTGCAAATTGCTCGGCGAATGCCTGTTGGAGCCCTGGCAAACGGCGACTCAATGCGCCACCACCTTGCCCCATTCGCGCTCGTAGCTGTGCACCAGCGCCTGGTTGGACAGGCGGTTCACGTCGGCCGGCACCCGTGCCATGTCAAGCGGAAAGTCGAACAGCAGCGGCAGCGACGGGGCGCTCAGGAACCGGAGCCCGGGGGGCAGGGCGTCGGGCAGGCGCCACGGCCTGCGGCTGGCGATGACATAGCCCCATTCGCCAAAGCTGGGCACATGGGCGTGGTAGGGCGCTGTCGAGAGGCCCACGGATTCGATGGTCTGCACCACCGTCCAGAAGCTCTGGCGCGCCACCAGCGGCGAGGTGGTCTGCACCACGGCGTAGCCACTGGCCGCCAGCCGCTTGTCCAGCAACGCATAAAAGCTGTTGGTGTAAAGCTTGCCGATGGAGAAGTTGGTGGGATCGGGGAAGTCCACCACGATCACGTCAAAAAGGTCCGTCCCCTGCTGCAGCCACCCAAAGGCATCGGTGTTGACGATGGTCACCTTGGGGTTTTGCAGCGCGTGGCCGTTGAGCTTTGCCAGGGTGGGGTTCTCGCTGAAGATGCGCGTCATGGCCGGGTCCAGCTCGACCAGGGTGACGGACTCGACCGAGGGGTACTTGAGGATCTCGCGCACCGCCATGCCGTCGCCGCCGCCCAGCACCGCCACCCGCTTGGGCGCCCCATGCGCGGCCATGGCGGGGTGCACCAGGGCCTCGTGGTAGCGGTATTCGTCGGACTCGGAGAACTGCAGGTTGCCGTTGAGGTACAGCCGGTGGCCATAGCGGCCCTGCGTGACCACGATGCGCTGGTAGGGCGTGGCCGTGGTGAAGATGATGCGGTCCTGGTAGAACTTGTCTTCGGCAAAGCTCGTGATCTGCTCAGACCCCGCCAGTCCCGCCAGCAGCAGGCCCACCACCATCAGGCAGGCGAACAAATGGGCTTGGAGGCGCCGCAGCTCATGCCGGAACAGCCACACCGCCCACAGCGCCACGGCGGCATTCATCAGCCCGAACAGCAGCCCGGTGCGGATGAGCCCCAGGTGCGGCACCAGCAGCAGCGGAAACGCCAGCGACACCGCCAGAGCGCCCAGGTAGTCGAACGTGAGCACCTGCGAGACCAGGTCCTTGAGCACCACGTTGCGTTTGAGGATGCGCATGACTAGCGGAATCTCCAACCCCACCAGCGTGCCCACCATCAGCACCATGCCGTACAGCAGGAACCGGAACGCGCCCGGTGCATACGCATTGGCGAGGAACAGCGTGGCTGGCAGCGCGCCGCCGATCAGCGCCACCAGCAGCTCGATGCGCAGGAAGTGCGCGGGCAGCTGCCGCTCAAAGTAGCGCGACAGCCACGAGCCCAGACCCATGGCGAACAGGTAGGTGCCGATGATGGTGCTGAACTGCAGCACCGAGTCGCCCAGGACATAGGACGCCAGCGCCCCGGCGGCCAGTTCGTACAGCAGGCCGCAGGCTGCCACCACAAACACGCTGATGAGCAGCGCGATGTCGATGGGGCGGGGGCCAGAGGATGGGGGCAGCACCGCAGGCGCGGGCGCGACGGGAGACGGGGTGGGAGACGACAAGGCAGCGGTCAGGGCACCCTGCCGGGTGCGCCGCTTCGTTCATTCAGGCGGTAGGGGCTCGAAAACGCGTCAATGCGTCAATGGATGGCAGCCGCCACGATGATGCTGATGCCCAGGCACATCGCGGCCACCACCAGGCCCAGAGCCTGGTTCTGCTTTTCGACGATCTCGCGCCACAGGTCATAGGGCGTGATCTTGTCAACGATGACAAAGGCCAGCCAGAAGATGATGACGCCAATGATGGCGTAGAGGATGGACCCGAGAAATGCCGCGGGTTTGAGCCATTCGAATCCCATCATGGTGTGATCTCCTTCAAACGTGTGGTCAGTGACAGTGGCTGGTGAACGGTGGACAAGCGCAAACGCTGCACTACTTGTGGCTGCCGCCCGACGAATATCCGCCGTACGAGCCCCCCGAGCTGCGGTAGCTGGAGGACGAGGAACAGTTTTCGACCCGGGGATCGCAGCTGGAGCAACGGCTCAGCAAGATGAGCAGGATCAGGATCACCACGGCGATGATGATGATGGTGCCGCAGCCCAGGCCGGATTTGGCCACGAACGGGCCAGGGTCGTCGCGCTGGAGCACATCTTTCTTGTCGTCCAGCTTGAACGCCTTGGCCACCGTGTCGCTGGACAGCTTGTCCCCCGCAGACCAGGTGATCTCGTTCGGGCTCTGCTCCATCGACAGCAGGCCCTTGGCGCTCGCAAAGTCGCGGTTGGTGGTCTTCTGGCCGCGCGTGACCTGCCAGTAGAACTCGCCCAGCACATACGTGGTCTCGGCCTCGTAGGTGTACTTGAGGTCGTACTTGGTGCCCATGTACGTGGCGGAGCGGCCCGTGGCCGCCATCTGCGGCGCGCCGGTGGTGGGGCGCACCATGCTCCAGCCTTCTTCGGAATCGACCAGGAACGCGAAGCCACGCTTCTGGTTGTAGAGCAGGTATTCGCTCCAGCCAAAGTGCTCGTCATCGCCGGGCTCGACGCCCATCCGGTGCTGAAAGCCCACCACCTGCCAGTGCATGCCCTGCAGCTGCCCCTTGCTGCCCAGCGGGATCAGGGGCTGGACGGGCTCGTCCTGCTCCGCCGAGCGCAACTCTCCGCCCACGCCACTGTCCAGGCTGATGATGCTGGCGCACGAGCCGCAAGTGATGCTCTTGGAGGTGGACAGCTGTACCTGCACCGGCGCACCGCAGTGCGGGCAGTTGAACTGGCGGCCTTTTTCGTCCTTGGCCGATTCGTCCTTCAGACCCTGCAGCTGCAGGTCTTCCAGGAGCACTGCCTTGCCACGCTCCACATTGGGCGGGGTGTGGCCGTAGTCGATGCTGACCACCTCGCCGTCGGCACTGCGCAGCTCGACCATGCCAAAGGGCTGGCCCAGCGGCGGTAGTTTGGGCAGCTCGCCCTGGGCCGAGATCAGCTGTGCCTGGCCGGTGTAAGCCACGCTGTAGGGTTTGCCGTTGATGGCCGTGGTGGTGCCGATGCGAAAGCGCTCGGGCGCAGGCATCTCGCGGCCGGGGTCGATGGGCCGGGTGAAGACATAGGCACCGTTGTCTTCGCCCAGCGTGGCCAGCGTGCCGTCATTCAGAAAGGCCGCCCATTCGGTCCACACGCCCGCGTCGCCCTTGTATTGCAGGCGGCCGATGAGGGTGAAGGGAATGTCCTTGCCGTCGAGCTGGATGCGCCCGCTGGCCATGAGCTGCAGCGGGCTGTGGTCGTCGAACAGCTCGGCCATCTTGCCCAGGCGCGTGAGCACATCGCCACTGCGCACGACGGTGCTCTGGCAATAGCCGCAGACGGCATGGGTGGACTGCGCGCTCTTGAACTCCACCGGCGCGCCACAGCCGGGGCAGGGCGCGCGGTAATAGCGCTGGGTGGGGTCGGTGGCCATCGTGTGGAGTGTTCTGCCCGCGCCGCGCTAAACGGCTTTGAAGCCCTATTGGCCTCTAGCGCCTATCCCTCCAGCGCAAGCAGCTATTTTTATGATAGCAATCGATCCGATCGATCAGACGAGCTTCTTGAGCAGTTCGGCCTTCTTGGCGTCGAACTCTTCCTGCGTGAGGATGCCCTTGGACTTGAGCTCGCCCAGCTTCTCCAGCGTGGCCATCACGTCTTCGGGCTTGACGCCCACTGCAGCGGCCGCCGCTGCGGGCGCTGCCTGGGCTGCTGCGCCGCCGCCTTGCAGGCCCTGCTGCAGGTTCTGCGCCAGCACCTGGCCCAGCGCCACACCCGCGCCCAGACCCATGGCGTCTCCCGCCACTCCACCACCGTTGCCCGCGCCCTCGGCAAATTTGGGGATGGCCTGCGCCGTCTGGTACTGCATGAATTTGGCCATGTCGTTGCCCACCATGCCCATGCCGATCTTCTGGTCGAGGATCTTCTGCAGCTCTTCGGGCAGCGAGACGTTCTGCACCGTGAGGGACTCGATCAGGATGCCCAGCTTGGCAAAGATCGGCGCGAGTTCCTTGGTCAGCGCATCGGCAAACATGACTTGGTTGGCCGCCAGGTCCAGGAACGGCAGGCCGCTACCGGCAATGGCGTTGCTGATGTTCTGCAACACCAGGCCACGCAGCTGGCCTTCCAGGTCGGCCACGGGGTAGGACTCGCGCGTGCCCGAGATTTCGGTGTGGAACAGCTTGGGGTCGGCGATACGGAAGGCGTAGTTGCCGAACGCGCGCAGGCGCACGGCGCCAAAGTCCTTGTCGCGGATCGTGATGGGCTGGGGTGTGCCCCACTTCTGGTCGATCTGCTGGCGTGTGCTGAAGAAGTACACATCGCTCTTGAAGGGGGACTCGAAGAGCTTGTCCCAGTTCTTCAGGTACGTGAGCACCGGCAGCGTCTGCGTGGTGAGCTTGTAGGTGCCGGGGCCAAACACGTCGGCCACCTGGCCTTCGTTCACGAAGATGGCCATCTGCGACTCGCGCACCACCAGCGTACCGCCGTTCTGGATTTCCATGTCGCGCATGGGGAAGCGCCAGGCCAGCGTGCCGTCCCCCTCTTCGGTCCACTGAATGATGTCAATGAACTGTTTCTTGATGAAGTCCATGAGGGCCATGTGTGCTCCCAAAGCAAAAGAAGGGGTTGAAAAGAGCGGCCATCATAGCAATGGGGGCTTTGGTCGCAGCGGCTTTTTTCAGTGGCGGAACGTGAACTAGTTCACGCGCAGAACCAGTCTGTTTGGGATAGGCGCTGTGGCGCTTCGCAAGGCGTCATTGGATAGCAGCTATCTGCGCCTTAGCGATGATCAATTGGCTTTCGCTATTGCGAATCACTACCATTCAACCATCCCTGCTGCACCGCTGCAGGCTCTGTTGAACCAAGGAGTCCGCCATGTCCCTCATCCGCCGCGTTGCCCGCCAGAACCAAACCATGCTGATGAAGACGGGCAGCTACTACCTCATCCACATCTGCGTGGCCGCTCTGGTGGCCTATGCCGTCACCGGCAACCTGTGGGCCTCGCTCACCCTGAGCCTGCTGGAGCCCACGGTGCAGGCGGTGGCCTTCTTCTTCCATGAAAAGGCGTGGGACCGGGCTGGTCGGCGCGCTGCACGCCAAAGCGCTACTGCATCGCCCAGCAGCAGTCCAGCCATCCAGGGCGCCTGAACAAACTCACGACAAGGAGCACCGCCATGTACGCCATTCCACTGCGCAGCCGCACCGCCACGGGCTTGGCCTTTCAACGCTGGCTGGTCCAGCGCCTGGCGGGGCTGGCCGATACCAAGTGATAACGGGCAGTCCTCTCTGCCTGCGCCAGAAACGGACATGCCCCGGCCAGCGGGGCATGAGGGTTAGAACACAAACAGGCGCGGAATGGGCAGCGCTCAGGCTTTCACATCCAGCAAGGAGCCCATCATTTCGTCCTGCGTCTTGATGGTCTGCAGATTCGCCTTGAACGCGTAGGTGGCCGATATCTGCTCCACCGCCTCTTGCTCCAGCGCCACGCCCTTGGCGTCCTGTTCGCGCTGCACGGTGGCTCGCACGCCGGCGCTTTCGGCCACTTCCTCTTGTGCAACCACCTCGCGGCGGTAGCCGGGGGTGTTCATGTTGGCCACGTTGTTGGCCGACGCGTCCAGCCGCAACTGGGCGGCCTGAAGGCCTGAACTGCCGATGGAGGAAATGCTGGCCATGGGCGCTGCTCCCGATGTCACACAATGTTGCAAAGAAGGTGAATTGTCCGCCGCGCCACGGCCGCTGGCAAGCCTCAGCCCCGCAATACCCCTGTCAGCGACCGGGCCGGTGCGCATCCTCCAGGCATTGCGCAAACGCCTGCGCCGCGCGGGCGGGGGCGGGGGAGCGGCGCATCAGGCTCACAAACTGGCAGTGGTAGTGGAACAGCGACGGGTTCACCGCCTGCATGCGGCCCTGGCGCTCGAAGGCCTCGGCGTAGTGGTCGGGCAAGAACCCGAGAAAGCGGCCCGACAGGATCAGCGTGGCGATGGACTCCTGGTCAAACCCCGTGGCCGCACGTTGCAGCCGGGCCTGGTGGCTCAACTCCATATTGGGCGAGTGGTAGCCCAGCCCCGCAAACTGGTATCCGCGCACGGCATGCCAGTCGGCCGGAGGCGATGACGCCCCAAACAGCGGGTGGCCCGCGCCGCAGTACAGCAGCATGGTCTCGCCAAACAGGTCGGCGTAGGCCAGGCTTTGCGAGCTGCGGTGCGCGGGGATGATGCCCACCTGGTAGCTGCCATCGATCACACCGCGCTCGATGGCGTTGATGGAGCCCACATGCAGTTGCAGTTGCACATCGGGGGCCTGGGCGGTGAAGGCGGCAATCGCCTCGCCAATGCGGGCGGCCGGGTTGCTCGCGGTCTTGTCGAACACCGCCACGGCCAGCTGCCCGCCCATGCGCGAGTGGATGTCGTCCACGCTGTCGCGAAAGCTGCGCACCGAGGCCAGCAGGCGCAGGGTTTCGTCATACACCCGCTGCCCCTCGGCCGTCAGCGCAAACCCCGCCCGCCCCCGGCGGCACAGCGTGAGGCCCAGGCGGGCTTCCAGGTCCTTGATGTGGCGGCTGACGGTGCTGGTGCCGATGTTCAGCTCCAGCTCGGCGGCCGACATGCCGCCGCACTCCACCACGCTCTTGAACACCTGCAGCAGGCGCAGGTCCATGTCGCTGAGCTGGCCCAGCACGGCGCGGTGTTTGCCCGGTACTGCGGGCACTGAAGCTTGGGGGGATGGAACCGGGTCTTTTACTTGCATAAATCGTCAAGTAAACATTGATATTGGATTATTTGAGAGATTAACAGGCGGCGCAACAATGCCCTACGTCAAGCCCCAGGCCGCTGGGGCTGTCCGCTTTTTGTCGCCGCCTTTGCACTGGAGAACCCCATGAGCTTCGTCAACATCGAAAAACCCGCCGCTGGCGCCGAAGGCCCCCGCATGGACGCCGAGTGGCTGGACGCGCACTGGATGCCCTACACGGCCAACCGCCAGTTCAAGGCCAACCCGCGCATGATCGTGGAGGCCAGCGGCGCCTATTTCACCGACAGCGAAGGCCGCAAGATTTTTGACGGCCTGTCGGGCCTGTGGTGCTCCGGGTTGGGCCATGGCCGCCGCGAGATCGCCGAAGCCATTGGCAAGCAGGCGATGAAGCTGGACTACGCACCCGCTTTCCAGTTTGGCCACCCGCTGTCGTTCGAGCTGGCCAACCGCGTGAAGGAACTGACGCCTGCAGGGCTGGACTATGTGTTCTTCACCGGTTCGGGCTCCGAGTCGGCCGACACGTCTTTGAAGATGGCCCGCGCCTACTGGCGCGCCAAGGGCCAGGGCACCAAGACGCGCCTGATCGGCCGCGAAAAGGGCTACCACGGCGTGAACTTTGGCGGCATTTCGGTGGGCGGCATCGTCGCCAACCGCAAGCTGTTTGGCCAGGGCGTGGAGGCCGACCACCTGCCCCACACCCAGCCACCCGCAGGCTCGTTCCACAAGGGCATGCCGCCCACGGGCAAGGAGCTGGCCGACCGCTTGCTGGAAGTGATTGCGCTGCACGATGCCAGCAACATCGCGGCCGTCATCGTCGAGCCCTTCTCGGGCTCGGCCGGTGTGGTGATCCCGCCCGTGGGCTACCTGCAACGCCTGCGCGAGATCTGCACACAAAACAACATCTTGCTGATTTTTGACGAGGTGATCAGCGGTTTTGGCCGCAGTGGTGCCTGGACGGGTGCCGAAGCCTTCGGCGTGACGCCCGACATCCTGAACTTTGCGAAGCAGGTCACCAACGGCGCGCAGCCGCTGGGCGGCGTGGTGGCCACCAAGGAAATCTACGACACCTTCATGGCCGCAGGCGGGCCGGAGTACATGCTCGAATTCCCGCACGGCTACACCTACTCGGCCCACCCCGTGGCCTGCGCGGCGGGCATTGCGGCGCTCGACATCCTGCAAAACGAAGACATGATCGGCCGCGTGAAGGCGCTGGCCCCGTACTTCGAGCAGGCTGTGCACAGCCTCAAGGGCGCCAAGCATGTGGCCGACATCCGCAACTTTGGCCTGGCCGCCGGCTTCACCATTGCGGCGCTGCCCGGCGAGCCTGCCAAGCGCCCCTATGAGATCGCCATGAACTGCTGGAAGAAGGGCTTTTACGTGCGCTACGGTGGCGACACCATCCAGCTGGCACCGCCCTTCATCAGCACCCAGGCCGAAATCGACCGCCTGATCAGCGCCCTGGGCGACGCCCTGCAAGAAACCGCCTGAGCTTCCTTCGCCAGCCAGCCTGCCCCTCCATGCGCATTTCCATCCTCACCTTCGATGCCTTCAACGACCTGGATTCGCTGGTGGCGTTTGGCATGCTCAATCGCATCGCGCTGCTGGGCGACAAGGACTGGCAGGTGCGCATTGCGAGTCCCACACCCCGCATCACGTCCATGAACGGGCTGACCATCGACGCGCACGAAGACCTGAGCCAGCTGGCTGAGGCCGACGCGGTGCTGGTGGGCAGCGGCATGAAGACGCGTGAGGTGGCCAACACCCCCGCGCTGATGGAACAGCTAAGGGTGCTGAACCCCGCCCACCAGTTGCTCGCGGCGCAGTGCTCTGGCACCTTTTTGCTCAGCCGCTTGGGCCTGCTGAGCGGCACGCCCGCCTGTACGGACCTGACCAGCAAGCCGTGGGTGGTGGAGTCGGGCGTGGACGTGGTGCCGCGCGCGTTTGCGGCCCACGGCAACGTGGCCACGGCGGGCGGGTGCCTGGCCTCGCAGTACCTGGTGGCGTGGCTGATCGCCCGACTCAAGGGGCTGGATGCCGCGCGCGAAGTGCTGCACTACTTTGCTCCGGTGGGCGAGAAGCAGGAGTTCATCGACCGCGCCTTGGGGCATGTGCTGCCCGCGCTGGAGCCCCAGGCTGCTGCGTCTTGAATACTATAAATTTGATAGCTATCAGCGCATTTTTCACTAGCGCTTGTGGCACTTTTTACTTGAAATCACCATGAACCACGACAAAAACGTCACCACCACCATCGGCCACCTGATCGACGGCCAGATCGTCGCCGACACCGCCCGTACGCAGCCCGTGTTTGACCCCGCCACCGGCCTGTCCACCACCAGCGTGGCCCTGGCAAGCCAGGCCACGGTCGAGGCGGCCATTGCCTCGGCCGAGGCCGCGTTTCCGGCATGGCGCAACACGCCGCCGCTCAAGCGTGCGCGCGTGATGAGCAAGCTCAAAGTGCTGCTCGAAGAAAACGCCGACAAGATCGCCGCCCTGATCACCGCCGAACACGGCAAGGTGCTGGCCGACGCGCACGGCGAGCTGCAGCGCGGCATCGAGAACGTGGAATACGCGAGCTACGCGCCCGAGTTGCTCAAGGGCGAGCACAGCCGCAACGTGGGCCCCAGCATCGACTCGTGGAGTGAGTTCCAGGCGCTGGGCGTCACCGCAGGCATCACGCCCTTCAACTTCCCGGCGATGGTGCCGCTGTGGATGTGGCCCATGGCCGTGGCGTGTGGCAACACCTTTGTGCTCAAGCCTTCGGAGCGCGATCCCTCCTCCACGCTGTTCATCGCCCAGCTGGCGCTGGAAGCGGGCCTGCCGCCCGGCGTGCTCAACGTGGTCAACGGCGACAAGCTGGCCGTGGACACGCTGCTGCGCGACCCCCGCGTCAAGGCCGTGAGCTTTGTGGGCTCCACCCCCATTGCCGAATACATCTACGCCGAAGGCTGCAAACACGGCAAGCGCGTGCAAGCCCTGGGCGGTGCCAAGAACCACGCCGTGCTGATGCCCGACGCCGACGTAGGCAACGCAGTGAGCGCGCTGATGGGCGCGGCCTACGGCTCGTGTGGCGAGCGCTGCATGGCCATCCCGCTGCTGGTCGCCGTGGGCGACGAAGTGGGTGACGCCGTGATCGCGGGCCTCAAGACCGAGATCGCCAAGATGAAGGTCGGTCCCGGCACCGACAACAGCAACGACATGGGCCCGCTGGTCACCAAGCCCCACTTCGAGAAGGTGAAGGCCTATGTGGACAGCGGCGTGGCCGAAGGCGCCACGCTGGTTGTGGACGGCCGTGGCGTGAAGGTGGCGGCAGGCCACGAGAACGGCTATTTCCTGGGCGCCTGCCTGTTTGACAACGTCAAGCCCGGCATGAAGATCTACCAGGAAGAAATCTTCGGCCCCGTGCTGGGCGTGGTGCGCGTGAAGACGCTGCAGGAAGCCATGCAGCTCATCAACGACCACGAGTACGGCAACGGCACCTGCATCTTCACCCGCGACGGCGAGGCCGCCCGCTACTTCACCGACCACATCCAGGTCGGCATGGTGGGCGTGAACGTGCCCCTGCCCGTGCCGGTTGCCTACCACTCGTTCGGCGGCTGGAAGCGCAGCTTGTTCGGCGACCTGCACGCCTACGGTCCCGACGCCGTACGCTTCTACACCAAGCGCAAGACCATCACGCAGCGCTGGCCCTCGGCGGGCGTGCGTGAGGGGGCGGTGTTCAGCTTCCCGAGCAGCCGCTGAAGCACCAGCATCCACTTTTCGACGAAAAGGCCCCACGTGGGGCCTTTTTTCGTTTTGTGCCGTGCCAGTGGGTTTGAAGGCCAGCCATGCAAATGCGCATGGCTGGCGTGGCATGCCGTCTTTTGGCGCAAGAAGAGCCCATGAAGCGACCCGTTTTCGGATGCCGAGGTCTTACCCATCAAAAAGCAAAACACTTCATAGCTTTTGTGCATGGATACGGAGGTCTCAAAACCCTGCCCGCACGACACAATCAATGGGCAAACAGCCCCTCTATAAGCAGATTCGCTTACTAGGGTTTTTACGCACATCCCCCTACAATCGCAGACCCTTACAAAGCTGACAGCCTGCTGCAGACCCGCTGGAGTACGGTTTTGGCCCCTCACCCCTGAGTTGGAGACACTGAATGCCCGAGAACACCACGGCCCAGAACAACAACGATTCCGACAAGCGTGCCCAGTTGCGCCGTGCCGCTCTCGAGTACCACGAGTTTCCCAAGCCCGGCAAGCTGGCGATTGCCGCGACCAAGCAGATGATCAACCAGCACGATCTCGCGCTGGCCTACTCGCCCGGCGTGGCCGCGCCCTGCGAAGAGATCGTGAAGGACCCGGCCAACGCCTTCCGCTACACCTCGCGCGGCAACTTGGTCGCCGTGATCAGCAACGGCACGGCCGTGCTGGGCCTGGGCGACATTGGTGCGCTGGCCTCCAAGCCGGTGATGGAAGGCAAGGCCGTCCTGTTCAAGAAGTTCGCGGGCGTGGACGTGTTCGACATCGAGATCGACGAGAAGGACCCCGCCAAGCTGGTAGAGGTGATTGCGGCACTGGAGCCGACCTTTGGCGCCGTGAACCTCGAAGACATCAAGGCTCCCGACTGCTTCTATGTGGAGCGCGAGCTGCGCAAGCGCATGAAGATTCCGGTCTTCCACGACGACCAGCACGGTACGGCGATCACGGTGGCGGCTGCCGTCGTGAATGCGCTCAAGGTCGCCAACAAGAAGATCGAAGACGTGAAGCTGGTCACCAGCGGCGCGGGTGCGGCGGCCCTGGCCTGCCTGAATCTGCTGCTCAAGGTGGGCGTGCAGCGCAAGAACGTTTTCGTCACCGACCTGGCTGGTGTGGTGTATGAAGGCCGCGAAGAGCTGATGGACGACGACAAGCGCCAGTTCATGCAGAAGACCGACGCGCGCAAGCTGGCCGAGGTGATGGTGGGGGCGGACGTGTTCCTGGGCCTGTCGGCCGGCAACGTGCTCAAACCCGAGATGGTGGCCACCATGGCCGAGCGCCCGGTGATCTTCGCGCTGGCCAACCCCAACCCCGAGATCACGCCCGAGCTGGCGCACAGCGTGCGCAACGACATCATCATGGCCACGGGCCGCTCGGACTATCCGAACCAGGTGAACAACGTCCTGTGCTTCCCCTACATCTTCCGTGGAGCACTGGACTGCGGTGCCACCACCATCACCGATGAGATGGAGATTGCCGCGGTGCACGCGATTGCCGAGCTGGCACAGGCCGAACAAAGCGAGGTGGTGGCCGCCGCCTACGTGGGCGAGAAGCTGACCTTCGGGCCCGAGTACCTGATTCCCAAGCCGTTCGACCCGCGCCTGATGATGAAGATCGCGCCCGCCGTGGCCCAGGCCGCCATGGACAGCGGCGTGGCACAGCGCCCCATCGCTGACATGGACGCGTACCGCGACCGGCTGCAGACCTTTGTGTATGCCTCGGGCACGACGATGAAGCCCATCTTCGACGCGGCCCGCAATGCCGCCAAGAAGCGGGTGGCCTATGCCGAGGGCGAAGAAGAACGCGTGCTGCGTGCTGCGCAGATCGTGGTGGACGAAAAGGTGGCGCGCCCCACGCTGATCGGCCGCCCCGCCATCATTGCCCAGCGCATCGAAAAGTTTGGCCTGCGCCTGAAGGAAGGCGTGGACTACGACGTGGTCAACACCGACTTCGACCACCGCTACCGCGACTTCTGGCAGACCTACCACCGCATGACCGAGCGCAAGGGCATCACCCAGCAGGTTGCCAAGATCGAGATGCGCCGCCGCCTCACGCTCATCGGTTCGATGATGCTGCACAAGGGCGAAGTGGACGGCCTGATCTGCGGTACTTGGGGCACCACCGCCAACCACCTGATGTACATCGACCAGGTCATCGGCAAGCATGCAGGCGGCGCCGACAGCACCGAGCAGGATGTGCCGGTGTACGCCTGCATGAACGGCCTGATGCTGCCAGGCCGCCAGGTGTTCCTGGTGGACACGCACGTCAACTACGACCCCACGCCACAGGAGCTGGCCGAGATCACCGCCCTGGCCGCCGAGGAAATGATGCGCTTTGGCATCAAGCCCAAGGCGGCGCTGCTGTCGCACTCCAACTTCGGCACCAGCAACAGCCCCAGCGCTGTGAAGATGCGCCGGACGCTGGAACTGCTGCGCCAGCAGGCCCCCTGGCTGGAAGTGGACGGTGAAATGCATGGCGACGTGGCGCTGGACGGCAAGGCCCGCTCGGCGCTCATGCCCAGCAGCGAGCTGACCGGCGACGCCAACTTGCTGGTGTTCCCCAACATCGACGCCGCCAACATTGCCTACAACCTGCTCAAGACCGCAGCAGGTGGCGGCATTGCCATCGGCCCCGTGCTGCTGGGCGCTGCCAAGCCGGTTCATATCCTGACACCCAGTGCTACCGTGCGTCGTATTGTGAACATGACAGCCCTCACCGTGGCCGATGCCAACGCCCTGCGGTAAGCCTTAAAAGAATAGCAAGCGCTAACTTAAAACCCCTGCAAAGCCCTTCAGCGTCTGCCCAATCTTTGTGCAGACGCTTGCTTTTTGGGGACCGTTGAGCGACACTAGCGGGTCGAAATTTCGGGTTAACCCGTAGTTTCTGAAAGGTTCGTTGATGCTGAAGGCTGTAGCCACCCGGGCGCGCAAGGCAGGGTTATTGTGTGTTTTGGGTGTTGCTTTCGTGCTGTCTCCGGTCGCGGGACATGCCCGGAAATCCCCGTCCACCGACGGGTCCATCACCCCCATCGCACTGGCCGAGTTGCCGCCCCAAGGGCGGACAACGTATGCGCTGATCCGTGAGGGCGGGCCCTTTCCGTACGACAAGGACGGATCGGTTTTTGGCAATCGCGAGCGGCTGTTGCCCGCCCAAAAGCGGGGCTACTACCGTGAATACACCGTCAGAACACCAGGATCGCGCGACCGGGGAGCCCGGCGCATCGTGTGTGGCGGCAAGCCCCGGATGCCGGATGCCTGCTACTACACCAGCGACCACTACGCCAGTTTTCGCGAGATCGTCGAGTAACCCCAATGCGTCGTACGCCAGCCAGCCCATCCCTGAAAGCGTACGCCGCGCCCCATTGAATTCCCCATTCACAGGCCGCATCCTGCAGCCTGTGAGATGCCAGAAGTTTGTGGACTTTATAAAGAAAGAGTAGCGGAGATGCAGACGCCACTTCGTAAAGACCTGGAAACGCCACTGCGTGGCGTGCGCACCAACATCGTGCAGTCCATTCGCGCCTTCCGCGTGCAGGACCTGCAGGATGCAGCCACCTCCATGGGTCACCATTTCTTGTACGCCAATCTGGCCCACGCGCAGTCCAAGCAGGATGTGCTGGATCTCATTGCCGCCCAATTCACGTTCCCGTCGCACTTCGGCAAGAACTTCGATGCGTTGTACGACTGCATGACAGACCCCTTGCACAAATCAGGCCCGCAGCCTGGTTTCATTGTGGTGCTGGAGCAGATTCCTGCCACGGGCAAGTTCGACAAGGAAGCGCGCGAGCAGCTGCTCGACATCTTCCGTGATGCTGCCGACTACTGGGGTGATCGCAAGATCCCCTTCCGGTGTTTCTATTCTTTTCTGTAGCCCGTTCTGCATCCACCAGCCAAGCAGAACGGGCGAACGAGGCTAGCGACACCCAGGCCGTGGAAGGCATCGAGATCAACGGCGAACCCGCTGAAAAGATGCCCACCGACAAGCTTGTGGACGTGTCGCCCATGGCGCTGCGCATGAGCAGCCCTTTCAATGCCGGGTATTGGCTCAGCGCCGCATAACTCGGTACATCCCCCTGAGCGGCTACGCCGCTTCCCCCTTCTCTCGGCTTCGCCGGGAAGGGGGACGACACCAGCGCGGCGGGGCGGCCCTTGCGCGGTGTCTCTGGCATGGTATGTCGCCCATCGTCGAGGGCAGAGTTGAATCAAGCGCCTGCCACACCCGAGGCAGGCCTCTTTTCCTGCCATTGATGCGGATGATGCTGGTGCACTGCACCCCATTTTTTTGCCCCATAGACCGCCAGCACCCATTCAACAAGCGCTGCCAGCTATTAATTTAAGAGCAATTCTGCGCCAGAGCCACGTATTCGGCCACGGGCACTTCCTCGGCGCGGCGCTGGGTGTCGAATTCACCAGCAAACTGGCGGGCTTCGAGCCAGCGGCCCAGCGTGTGGCGCAGCAGCTTGCGGCGCTGGCTGAAGGCGACCTGCACCAGCTCTTCCAGCAGCGGCACAGACAAGGCCGCAGGCTCTGCATGCGGCACCATGCGCACCACGGCGCTGTCCACGCGGGGCGGCGGGTCGAAGCTCTCGGGCGGCACGAACAGCATGTTTTCCATGGCGTAGCGCCATTGCAGCATCACCGACAGGCGCCCGTAGTCGCCCGTGGCGGGGCTGGCCACCATGCGGTCGATCACTTCCTTTTGCAGCATGAAGTGCTGGTCTTCGATCACCTGCACATGGTCCAGCAGATGGAACAGGATGGGTGTGGAGATGTTGTAGGGCAGGTTGCCCACCACGCGCAACCGCAAACCGGGCTGTCCTGCCTTGTCACGCAGGGTCTGCGCCAGTGCGGTGAAGTCCACCTTGAGCACGTCCGACTCAATCACGTCGAGCTGGCCATGCAGGCGCAGGCGCAGCGCCAGGTCGCGGTCCAGTTCGATGACCGTGAGGCGCCCCAGGCGTTCCACCAGGGGCTGCGTCAGCGCGGCCAGACCGGGCCCGATCTCGACCATGGGTTGACCGGGCATCGGCGCAATGGCCTGCACGATGCCGTCGATGATGCCCTGGTCGGACAGGAAATGCTGTCCGAAGCGCTTGCGGGGAATGTGTTTCAACGCGGCCTTACCTGTTGTCGTGTCTGAGAGTGCTTGGAGCTCGTGTGCGCTGCACTCACTGGGGTGGCTCGCGGTACTCGACATACGCGCGCCCGCGCAACTCCTGCGCCCAGGTGGCATAGGCCTCGTCGAGCTTCTTCTCGCGCACCGTGCTGCGGGCCATTTCGCGCTGCTCGCGCTGGGTGAGCTTGGCCTCGCGGCGTTCGAGCAGCTGGATCAGGTGCACGCCAAAACGCGAAACCAGGGGTTCGCTGATGTCACCGGGCTTGAGGGCGTCCAGCGCTTGCTCGAACTCGGGGACATACCGGCCTGGGTTGGCCCAGCCGAGGTCGCCGCCCTCCTTGGAACTGCCGTCCTGCGAATGCTCGCGCGCCAGGGCTGCAAAGTCGGCCTGCCCCGCCAGCACGCGGCGGCGGTAGTCGGCCAGGCGCGCGGCGGCGGCGGCTTCGGACAACTGGGGGCCCGTGCGCAGCAAGATGTGGCGCGCATGGTTTTGCACTACGGTGGTCGGCATACCCGCCGTCACACGTTCCACCACCTTGAGCACGTGAAAACCCGCTGGCGAGCGCACCGGGCCCACGATGGAGCCCACCGGCAGGCCGAGGGTGGAGTTCACAAACAGCTCAGGATAACGATCCGCAGGCCGCAAGCCCAGCAATCCACCAGCGCGCTGGCCTTCGGGCGCATCGGAGAACTCGCGGGCCACCGCTGCAAAGTCTTCGCCCGCGCGCACCTTGTCGGCCGCTCGCTGTGCCCGTGCCTGCCGCTCGGCCACCTGCGTGGGGGTGGCGTTTTCAGGCACCAGCACCAGCACATGGCCCAGGTTGATCTCCATGGCGGCGACATCCGTGCCCTTTTGCTCTTCACGCAGGAACTGGTCCACGTCCAGATCGCTCACCTTCACCCGCGCTTCGACTTCGCGCTCGCGCAGGCGCTGCTGCAGCAACTGGTTGCGCAGCTCTTCGCGAAAACGGTCCTTGCTCATTCCATCGCGGGCCAGGCGCGCATACAGCTCGTCCACTGTCATGTCGTTCTGGCGGGCCACGCCCTGCTCGGCTTGCGACACGGCGTAGTCATCGACCTTGATGCCCGATTCGCGGGCCTGCTGCAGCTGCACCTTCTCCAGGATGATGCGTTCGAGGACTTCGCGCGCCAGCGCATCGCGCGGTGGCATGGCACCGCCCTGCTTGGCGATCTGCGCCTCGGCACGTGCCAGGCGCGAGCGCACCTCGTAGTTGGTCACGGGCTCGGAGTTGACCACCGCCACAATGAAATCGGCCGAGCGCGGGGCCGTGCTGGTGGAGGGCGCGGGCAGCGTGATGGAGGGCACGGCAGCAGGGCGCGCATTCAGCGAAGACGGCGATGAAGACAACCCTGTCTTGCCCGAGGACGAGGTCCCCGAGGGGCGCAGGCCCTGGGCCGCAGCGCCTTGCGCCACGAGGGATGCCAACGCGGCCGTCAAGGCCAGTGCGAATACACGGTGGTTCATGGTCTAGTCGTAGTTGCTGAAGCGGCTGGGCGTGGAGACCTGCTCGCGCAGGTTCTGGTAACGCGGCACATTTTGCTTGAAGGAGTCGAGCGGGCTGGAGCCCAGGCTCAGGCGGGAGAAGCCCACGAATTCGATCTGGAACAGAAGGCGCGTGTTGGAGCTGGTCACGCTGCTTTGCAGGCGCTCCAGCACCACGCGGCCAATCCAGCAGCAGCTGTCGTACTCGAAGCCCACCACGGTGTCCACGAGTTTGCGGTCCTTCATGCTGTAGTTCAGGCGGCCCACGCTGTACCAGCGCCCGCCGCCCTGGCCGCGGCCGGGGCCCAGGTCCTTGCCCTTGTCGCCCCACAGGTCGTTCAGCGGCCACTGCCAGCCGATGTCGATCTGCTCGCTGGTGCCACGTTGCAGACGGTAGGCCGCGCTCACGGTGCGGTAGTTGCTGGGGCTGTAGCGCGCGCCGATGGTCGAACGGATGGACTGTCCGGTCTTGGGGTTGTACTGCACGGTGGAGTCAAAGCCCCACTGCGGTGTCCAGTTGATGCCCGCGCCCAGCAGCAGGTCCGACAGGCGCTCGCTCACCGGCGTGCCCCCTGGCAGGGTGACCTTCTGGTCCGAGAAACGCACCCGCTGGGCAATGCCGAAGCGCGCTGCCTGGGCACCAGTGTCGGGGTCCAGCAGGCGTGTGGTCACGCCCAGGGTCAGCAGGTTGTTGTCGGCCAGCCGGTCGTTGCCGCCAAACGCGTTCTCTGTGTAGATGGTGGCGAAGTTGAAGTCATTGGCCGCTGTGTCATACACCGGCAGCATGCTCTGGTCGCGGTAGGGCGTGTAGGTATAGAACGCCCGGGGCTCCAGTGTCTGCAGGAAGGCGCGACCAAAGTAGGCGGTGTCACGCTCGAACACCAGGCCGCTGTCCAGGCTGAAGGTAGGCAGCGTGCGGCTGGCCGAGCGCTGGCCGTTGGACAGGGCCGAGTCAAACTGGTACTGCGTGGCATGCAGCTGCAGGCGCGGGGTGATGAAGCCACCCGGCGACAGGAAGGGGCGGCTGATCTGCGCCATGGCGTAACTGCGATCGGCATTGGGCTGGCCCGTGAGCGCGCGGGCCGCTTCAAAGCGCGTGGTGTCCAGCTCCACGCTGGCATCGAATCCACCGCCCAGCTGCGAGGGGTTGTAGCGCCATTGCACCTGCGGCATGCGGTCATACGGAGGCACGATGGGCGAGCTCACGTCTTGCAGCGTCTGCCACTTGAGCGTGCGCACGGTGGCCGACATGTCGTTGCGGCCCCAGGACAGGATCGCATCGTTGGGCAGCAGGCGCTGGCGCAGTTGATCCGTAGCACGGCTGAAGTCGCGCCAGTAGTTGTCATCACTCACGCGGTTGAGGTTGAGGTTCAGCCCCAGCCCGCCGATGCCGGTGTCGAACGCGCCTTCGTGTTTGCCGCTAAAGCTCCAGCGCACCCGGTCGCGCAGACGGTCGGTGGGCATCACGTCGGCACTGATCTGGCCTTTGTAGGTTGGCTCCAGGTAGCGGAACTCGCCGCCCACGTTGGCGCCTCGTTTGGTCATGAGCGCGGCGCGCAAGGTGGCATCGCGGTTGGGCGCGATGTTCCAGTAATACGGCTGCATGTAGGTCACGCCATCCCGGCTATCGAGCCCTACGGTGGGCGGCAGCAGGCCTGATTTGCGCTTTTCCGACAGTGGGAAGCTGATGTACGGAATGGGCAGCACCGAGATGCCCTTGAACTCCAGCACCGCATCTTCGGCCGTGCCCACCTCTTCCTCGTTGTCAATGCGGATGGTGGCGGCGCGCAGCACCCAGTCGGGCTGCCAGCTCTCCTCGTTGCCACGCTCGCAGGTGGTGTAGGTGCCGTTGTGCACCACGGCGCGGTAGCGGTCCACAAAATCCACCCGCGTCGCATCTCCATGCGCCTGCGTGGCCAGGAAGCGGTAGCGCGCGTCGCTGAAGAAGCCCTCGAAGGCCTCCACCCGCAGCTCCAACGCCGTCCCTTCGTAGACATTGCCTGCGCGGTTGATGCGCACCTTGCCGTTGGCCTTGGCCAGGTCCTCGGGCACGTTGTAGTCGAGCCGGTCGGCGCGGATGACCGTGTCGCCCCGGCGCAGCTCGGCGTTGCCTTCAATCAGTGCGTTCAGGTCGGTCTGGCCGCTGATGTGGTCGCCCTTCACAAAGACGGGCAATTGCGAACGCACGGCGTCGGGAATCTTTTCCTGCAGCAGGGGTGACGTGCGCAGCACCGGCGGCGCATCCCAGGCGCTGGGCGCGGCTCCGTCCTGGGCCAGAGCCGCCAGCGGCAGGCCACACCAGGCCAGCGCAACGCCCAGGGCCAGCACGCGGGGCACGGGGGGCCGCAGCCGTGCAGACTTCGCCATGGCGGGCCGGGCGCGAAGGGAGGTGAGGTTCTGCACGGTGAGGGGCTGGCAGCGTGGCACGTGGGGTGTTGAGGGGCGGTAGCGGACAAAGGGACCGGTCCTGGCCAGCGCGCACGGCGCCAGCCACGAC
>NZ_JBWKYJ010000061.1:0-30332 GCF_059423685.1 Acidovorax sp. GW460-11-11-14-LB4
GGAAGAAATTGCGGGGGTGGGGCCCAAGAAGCGGGCGCGCCTGTTGCAACGTTTTGGCGGTGTGCGTGGAGTGGCATCCGCGAGCGTGGAGGACCTGGCCACCGTGGATGGGATCTCGCATGAATTGGCAGAAGAAATTTACAAGGCATTGAGATAAGCCCCATGTGCCGTTCCACTGCCGCGCCGTGACACAATCGCCGCCATGTTCTGGACTATCCCCACCTTGATGACCTGGACGCGCATCGTCGCGATACCTTTGATCGTGGGGGTGTTCTACGCACCGCTGGACCCGGCCACGCGCAATCTCATTGCCACCGTGATGTTCGTGGTGTTCGCGGCCACCGACTGGCTGGACGGCTACCTGGCCCGCAAGCTCAACCAGACCTCGTCCTTCGGTGCTTTCCTGGACCCGGTGGCCGACAAGTTTCTGGTGTGTGCGTCGCTCCTGGTGCTGGTGCACCTGCAACGTGCCGACGTGTTTGTGGCCCTCATCATCATCGGCCGCGAGATCGCGATCTCGGCCCTGCGCGAGTGGATGGCGCAGATCGGCGCCAGCAAGAGCGTGGCCGTGCACATGATCGGCAAAGTCAAGACCACGGTGCAGATGCTGGCCATCCCCTTTTTGCTGTACGACGGGCGCCTGTTTGGCGTGATCGATACCGGCGTGTGGGGCACCTGGCTCATCTGGGCCTCGGCGGTGCTCACCGTCTGGTCGATGGTGTACTACCTGCAGAAGGCGTTGCCCGAGATCCGGGCACGCGTCAAATAGTTTTCAAGTCTTTGGTGCCTGGAGCGTTTGATATATAAGCGCAGGCAGCTATATTTTCAGGAGCATCTGAATGGCGAAGCATTGCATTGCAGTCATTGCCGGTGATGGCATTGGCAAAGAGGTCATGCCCGAGGGCCTCCGCGTTCTGGACGAGGCCGCCCGCAAGTTTGGCATTGACCTGCATTTCGACCACTTTGACTTTTCGAGCTGGGACTACTACGAAAAGCACGGCAAGATGCTGCCCGACAACTGGAAGGACCAGATCGGCGGCCATGAGGCCATCTACTTCGGCGCGGTGGGCTGGCCCGACAAGATCGCCGACCATGTCTCGCTCTGGGGCTCGCTGCTGCTGTTCCGCCGCGAGTTCGATCAGTACATCAACCTTCGGCCAGCGCGCCTCATGCCAGGCGTGATCGCCCCTGTGGTGCGCCGTGACGGCAGCCCGCGCCTGCCCGGCGAGATCGACATGCTGATCGTGCGCGAGAACACCGAAGGCGAATACTCCAGCATCGGTGGCCGCATGTACGAAGGCACTCCGCGCGAGATCGTGATGCAGGAGACAGTGATGTCGCGCCACGGCGTGGACCGCGTGCTGAAGTTTGCGTTTGAACTGGCCCAGTCGCGCCCCAAGAAGCACCTGACCAGCGCCACCAAGTCCAACGGCATCGCCATCACCATGCCCTACTGGGACGAGCGCGTGGCCGAGATGGCCAAGGCCTACCCCGATGTGACGGTGGACAAGTTCCACATCGACATCCTCACCGCCCACTTCGTGCAGCGGCCGGACTTCTTTGATGTGGTGGTCGCCAGCAACCTGTTTGGCGACATCCTCTCGGACCTGGGACCTGCGTGCACCGGTACCATCGGCATCGCGCCCAGCGCCAACCTCAACCCCACGCGCACCATGCCGTCGCTGTTTGAGCCAGTGCATGGCTCGGCGCCCGACATCGCGGGCAAGGGCATCGCCAACCCCATCGGGCAGATCTGGTGCGGCGCAATGATGCTGGACTTCCTGGGTTATCGCGCCGCGCACGACGCCGTTCTGGCCGCTATCGAAGCCGTGTTGCAACCCGGCAGTGGTGCTCCGCGCACCCCGGACCTGGGCGGCACGGGCAGCACGCAGGATGTGGGCAAAGCCATCGCTCAGGCACTCGCTGCTCGTTGAGTACGGCTGGCTGCGGGGTGTCAATACGGAGTGCTGCCGATACGGCGTGTTTGAGACAAAAACCCCCGCCAAGCCCTGTCGCAGCGTGAAATACGACTAGAATTCAAAACAACGCTGACGCAAAACAGCGTGTTGTATTGACACTCTGAAACTCGATGGCTTTAATCTGATGCAGCAGCCACTGCTGTGTATGCCAGTCATTCCCCCGCCTGTTCTCCACCAGCCCACGGCTGTGCTTTCAGGCGTGTGAAGACCAGATATCCTCGAGACATTCCATTAACTCTTTTCCGAGAGGCTTCTTGTGAACAAAACCGAATTGATTGAGCACATCGCTACCAACGCCGACATCTCCAAGGCCGCTGCTGCGCGTGCCCTGGAATCCACGATCGAGGCTGTCAAGAAGACTCTCAAGAAGGGCGGCACCGTGTCGCTTGTCGGTTTCGGTACCTTCGCTGTGGGCAAGCGTGCTGCCCGTACCGGTCGCAATCCCCGTACTGGCGCTACGATTAAAATCAAAGCTGCTAAAGTTCCGAAGTTCCGTCCTGGCAAGGCATTGAAAGATGCCTTGAACTGAGGATCAGTTTAGGTGGGGTCCTTAGCTCAGTTGGTAGAGCGGCTCCTTTACACGGAGTAGGTCGGCGGTTCGAGACCGTCAGGACCCACCATCACCGAACAAAGGCGAACGCAAGTTCGCCTTTTGTTTTTTGCCTTCTGAAAGATCGACCATGTTTGAATCCATCCGCAAGCACTCCAAGATCGTGATGATCTTCTTGTTCTTGCTGATCATTCCTTCGTTTGTGCTGGTAGGCATCGACCGCAACTATTTCTCTGAAAAGAGCCCTGTGGTAGCCCGTGTCGATGGCAACAACATCAACCAGACGGACTGGGACAATGCCCATCGCATGGAGACAGACCGCATTCGCGCCCAGTCTCCCTCGGTCGATCCCAAGTTGCTGGACTCTCCCAGCGCCCGGTATGCCACGCTGGAGCGCCTAGTGCGTGACCGTGTGCTGGCGGCTGCCGCGCAAAAGATGCACCTCGTGACCAGCGATGCGCGCCTGGCCCGCAGCCTGCAGGAGATTCCCGCCATTGCTGGACTCAAGCGCCCGGACGGTACGCTGGACGCCGATGCCTACCGCGCACTGGTCGCTGCTCAAGGCTTGACGCCCGAAGGTTTCGAAGCCAATGTGCGCCGCGACATCTCGGTGAACCAAGTGATGGGTGGCGTGATGAGCTCCGCGTTTGGCTCCGATGCGCAGGTCAAACTTGCGCTCGACGCTTTGTATGAGCGCCGTGAGATCCAGGTGGCACGATTCAACGCTGCTGACTTCGCCAGCAAAGTCACTCCGGCAGATGCAGACCTGGAGGCCTACTACAAGGCCCATCCCGCCCTGTTCCAGCAACTGGAACAGGCAGCCATCGAATACGTGGTGCTGGATCTCGACAGCGTGCGGGCGTCCATCACCCTGGGTGAAGACGACCTGCGTACTTACTACAAAGAGAATGTGGCTCGCATGACCGCGAAGGAAGAGCGCCGCGCCAGCCACATCTTGGTAAACGCTCCCAAGGATGCATCCGCCGCGGACCGCGAGAAGGCCAAGGCCCGTGCCACTGAGCTGCTGGCCCAGGTGCGCAAGGCTCCCGGCAGCTTTGCTGATGTGGCCAAGAAATCCTCTGACGACAAGGGCTCGGCCGTTGCGGGCGGAGACCTGAACTTCTTTGCCCGGGGTGCGATGGTCAAGCCCTTTGAAGAAGCTGCGTTTGCGCTGAAAAAGGGCGAAATCAGTGATCTGGTGGAAACCGAGTTTGGTTATCACATCATCCAGCTCACCGACATCAAGACACCCCGCCAGCCCAGCTTCGAAGAACTGCGCCCCACCATGGAAGCAGAGCTCAAGCAGCAGCAGGCGCAGCGCAAGTTTGCCGAGGTGGCAGAGTCCTTCACCAATGGTGTGTATGAGCAGGCAGACAGCCTCCAGCCCGTGGCCGACAAGCTCAAGCTGAAGATCCAGACTGCCAAGGGCGTGACCCGGACCCCTGCCGCAGGTGCCAAGGGCCCTCTGGCCAACGCCAAGTTCCTCGAAGCACTTTTTGCTACCGACTCGCTGCAGAACAAGCGCAACACCGAGGCGGTGGAAGTGGGCCCCAGCCAGATGGCTGCCGGTCGTGTGACCACCTACACCCCTGCATTGACACTGCCCTACGACGAAGTGAAGGCCCGTGTTCGCACCTTGTATGTGGCTGAGAAATCTGCCGAACTCGCACGCAAGGAGGGCGAGGCCAAGCTCAATGCATGGAAGGCTGCCCCATCTTCTGCCACAGGCTTGGCCGCAGCGACCGAAGTCTCCCGCGAACAGACCCAGAATTTGCCGCGTGCCCTGATCGACGCCGCACTGCGGGCTCCCTCCGAAACGCTGCCAGGCTGGACGGGGGTGGATTTGGGCGCTGCGGGTTATGCCGTGGTCAAGGTCAACCGCGTCGTGCCGCGCCAAGCGCCGGACGCGCAGCGTGCGCAGCAGGAGCGCCAACAATACGTGCAGTGGTTGGCCACGGCCGAAGGGCTGGCGTACTATGAACTGCTCAAGCAGCGCTTCAAGGTGCAGATCAAGGCACCACGTCCTGAGGCAGCGGCAACAGTGACTGCAGAAAATTAAGCGATTTGATGTCCGGAGCCAAAATCCCGGGCTATAATACAAAGCTACGGTGGCTGTAGCTCAGTTGGTAGAGTCCAGGATTGTGATTCCTGTTGTCGTGGGTTCGAGCCCCATCAGCCACCCCAAAATAGCAAAGCGCTGCAGCAGAAATGTTGCAGCGCTTTTTGCTTTGGGGCTGTATGGAATCTCGCCTTGCGCATGTCCCTCTGTGCAGCGTTGCGCGTCAAGGGGGTTTTCTCACCATCAAAGCCCCGCCTTTCGCTCACCACAGCCCCACACGGCGCATACTGCGTGCTCCACCTTTTGGGAGTTTCTGATGAGCCTTGTGATTCGCGACGCGTCGCCCAGTGAAAAGCGCGGCAACGCCATGTCTGCGGCCTTGGCCAAAGAGCAACTTCAATACGCGGTCCAGATCGTGCGCGACGTGTTGCCGCAGAGCGCTGGCGATGCGGCATTGATCGGCGCCGTGGTGCAGGCCATTGCCATGAATTACGCCGCTGTGCCGCAGCCCAATCGTTAGGGTTGGGGCTGTACGCAACGAGGTGCTTGATCCACATCCGTCATCCAGCCCGCGCGCGCATTGCTTGGCTGTTCCGCACTCGTCAGAAAGGATTGATTGGTATGAGTGGGGAGATTGAAAGCTACCAGCTGGGCGGCTGGCCTGCCCGGAGGGACTCGAACCCCCGACCTATAGCTTAGAAGGCTATTGCTCTATCCAGTTGAGCTACGGGCAGATGGATGTTGGCCGGCTGTGTGGCCGGACGGGCTTGCGGAGTGTCCGCATCTGCGTAACGCAGGACGCTAATCATACCCGCCCTGGCCCGTGCTCTTGGCGCTGCTGCAGGGGCGATTTTGCTGCCGGGATGGTGATGCGGTTATAACCGGGCCATCCCCCTTGACTGCCCGCCTCACTGGAGCATTTGCCCATGCCACACAGCGTCACGCTGATCCACACCATTGCCGCCGCCTTGGGCCTGGCGTTGGTGCTGGGCTTTCTGGCCGCCCGTCTGCGGCTGCCAGCATTGGTGGGGTACTTGCTGGCTGGGGTGGCCATCGGCCCGTTCACTCCCGGTTTTGTCGCAGATGCGGCCCTGGCCAGCCAGCTGGCGGAGATCGGGGTGATGCTGCTGATGTTTGGCGTGGGCCTGCATTTCTCGTGGGGCGACCTTCTGGCCGTGCGCAAGATTGCCGTGCCGGGTGCTGTGGTGCAGATGATCGTGGCGACGTCGCTGGGTATGGCGTTGGCCCTGTGGTGGGGCTGGGGCATGGGTGGTGCCCTGGTTTTTGGTCTGGCACTGTCGGTGGCCAGTACGGTGGTGCTGTTGCGTGCGCTGGAGACCCTGGGGATTCTGGACAGCTACACCGGACGCATCGCAGTGGGCTGGCTGGTGGTGGAGGATCTCGCCATGGTGCTGGTACTGGTGCTGCTACCCCCGCTGGGGGGATGGCTGGGAGGCGGCACCGGGGCCGACCTGGATGCTGCGCAGCTCTGGCGCACGCTGGGTTGGACCCTGCTGCAGGTCGGCGCGTTTGTGGTGCTGATGCTGCTGGTCGGGCGCCGGCTGTTTCCCTGGCTGTTATGGCAGGTGGCTCGCACAGGCTCGCGTGAGTTGTTCACGCTGTGCGTGGTGGCCGCAGCGGTGGGCATTGCGTTCGGGTCGGCTGCGCTGTTTGGCGTGTCGTTTGCGCTCGGGGCCTTCTTTGCCGGCATGGTGATGCGCGAGTCCGAGTTCAGCCACCGCGCTGCGCATGAGTCGCTGCCTTTGCGCGATGCCTTTGCCGTACTCTTTTTCGTGTCGGTCGGCATGCTCTTCAACCCTGCCGTCTTGTGGGAGCGCCCACTGCAAGTGTTGGCAGTGGTCGCCATCATCATGCTGGGCAAGACGGTGGCCGCTGCGGGCCTGGTGCTGGCGTTCCGTTACCCGCTCAACACAGCGCTCACCGTATCGGCCAGCCTGGCGCAGATTGGTGAGTTCTCGTTCATTCTGGTCGCACTGGGTTCTTCGTTGGGGCTGCTGCCGCCAGAGGGGGCCAGCTTGGTATTGGCGGGGGCCCTGTTCTCCATGGCGCTCAACCCGCTGTTGTTCCGTGCCATTGCGCCGTTGCAGGGCTGGCTGCGCGCCCGATCGGCGCTTGCGCGGCGGCTGGAGCAGCGGGATGACCCTTTGGCCGAACTGCCCACCAGCACCGATTCGCGTTACCTCGCGCGGCAGGTGGTTCTGGTGGGGTACGGCCGGGTAGGGCGGCGTGTGGCGGCAACGCTGGCGGCCAACGATATTCCGTTTGTGGTGGCGGAGCAGAACCGGGAGCTGGTGGAAGCCTTGCGGGCCGATGGCGTGGCCGCCGTGTTTGGTGACGCGGTGGAGCCTGCCGTGCTGATCCAGGCCCACATTGCACGGGCCGCCATGCTGGTGGTGGCTACCCCGGACGCGCTGCAGGTGCGCCAGATGATCGAGACGGCGCAGACCCTGAACCCGGGCATCGACATCGTGGTGCGCAGCCACAACGAGGACGAGGCCCAGCGGCTGGTGCAGGAATGCAGCCATGCCCAGGTGTTCCTGGCAGAAGATGCCTTGGCACAGGCCATGGCACGCCATGTGCTGGAGCGTGCCCGGGACCGCCAGACCCGCGCCACGCGGCCTGCGCCACTGCATGGATCGGCATGATTTGAAAGAAATCTGCCTGTAGCGCTAGAAGAATATGCCTAAATAGCTATTGAATTGATAGCGAAATTGCGACCGCGGCCACAGTCGCAGCGCAGCATCCGGGCGGCGTCCTCACGGAGCGTCCCATCTGACCCCGCCAAGAACGCAGACCTCAGCCTCGCGCCATGCAGCGACCTGCCGCGAGGCACGGATCAATCTGTTTCTTCAAACACCAGAGATGGCACGGCCATCACGCGGGCGCTTTGGCCCAGGTCCTGGATCAGGTGGTTGGCAAAGTAGCTGTTCTGCGTGTCGGGCTCCAGCGCTGCCACGGCCAGATGGGCACGCGGCTGGTTCAGGGGCACATAGAAGCTGCCAGCGGGTGCATCAATGGCGCTGCGTACGGCAGATACTTGCACACGCACGATGTCACCACCACCGGCAATGGTGCCGATCACGTCCTGGCGGTTGCCGGTTTCGCGTGCGGTTTCGCGGTAGCTCTCGGCCAGGACAGAACCGGGCTCTGCCACCCGCATGACCTGGATGCCCAGCTGGCGCAGGCGTTCCACTGCACCGCTGGCGTCTGCCGACAGCCAATAGCCGCAGGGCCGCGCACGCACCTTGGTGTTGCGCAGCGTCAGCGATGAGTTCCAGTCCACGCGAATGCTGCGATCGGCGCCGGTCTCGGGGTCCAGAAAATCCAGGTCGCGCTGGGTGGGCGTGGCCTCCGCTTCAATGACCACCTGGTCGCGGCAGGCCAGGGCGCTGACGTCGCGGGCCACGAACGAGCGTACCTGCTCCAGGTTGGCCGCCCGCTCGGCGGTGGTCCGCAGCGCGCTGGTGATGGCGGTGACCTGGGCATGCACGCGGCGCTGGATGTGCATGCGACCAATGCCCACCCCACGGGTCTCGATCAGCAGGCTGACCGTGTTCTTGAGGCCATGGACGTTGCGCCCCGTGTCGGGCTGGGTGCCCCCCATGGAGATGCGCTTGTCCTGCAGGTTGGTCGAGGTGGTGTAGTACCAGTCACTTGTCAGGCCCTGGGCCTTGAGGGCTGCCACCATGGGCTGGTGAAACCATTCCTGCGATGCCTTGGTGAGGAACTCCGGATAGTTGGCAGTGGTGGTGTATTGCAGCAGTGCGTCGTAGCGCTGGATGGCGTTGAACTTCTGCAGGTAGCGGCCCACCACGGTGTATTCATGGGCGTCCACGACCAGGATGGGGCGGTAGTCGTTGATGACCTGCGCAATGGCGCGGGCCTCGGGCGTGTTGAGCAACAGGTGGTCGCGGTTCAGGTCCACGCCATTGGCGGTGACGCGGGTGCCCACCTCGGCGCCATCGGGGTTGGCGCGGGGCACCACCACCACGTTGATGCGGTCCAGCAGCGGCTCGAGCAGGCCCTGGGCCAGCTCACGGCTGATGACCAGCAGTGCCTCACTGCCTGCGGGTTCGTCGCCATGCTGCTGGCCGATCAGCACAACGGTGGGGCGGCCGCTCTTGTCCAGGCTGGCAGGGTCTGTGCCTCGGGCACGGGTAAGCAGCAGGCCCTGGATGGGCTCGCCGCGTTGCGAGGTGCCAATCTGCAGCAACTGCGCGCGTGTGCCGCCACGGGGCACGCCGTCGCTCAGCCCGCGCAGCCATTGGCCCAGCTCGGTATTGGTGGTGAAGGCCCTGCGGTCGGCACCCAGGCCGGGTGTGCTGTAGACCACAGAAGGGTTGGGGAACCGCGCGGCCACCGCATCGCCATAGGGCGGCGCCATGGGCGCCTCGTCGCGCACCAAGAGCGGCGCGGACGGGGGCAGGGGGCTGGCCACCACGGCAGCCCGTTGTGGCGGCAGCTGCGAGGGCGTTTGCTGTCCCAGCGGTGCGGGTACCACCGTACCTTGTTGTACGCGCGGCAGTGGCGCGGGGGCGCTGCGCTGCTGGGCAGTGGGGGTGGATGGCCAAGGGGGCAGCGGGGTGCTGCCGCAGGCCGTCAGCAGCAGTGCTGCCAGCGTGGCCGGGGCGGCCCAGCGCGCAATCCGTGGTTCAGGGCGGGAAAGCGGGGTGGTATCGGCGCTGCGGCGCAGGAAATTGTGCTGGTTCATGGTGTGGGCTGCCAGAGAGAGCCCCTGGTGTGGGGCGAGTGGGGCGCTTTGTACGTGGATGTTACCTGTGCACACTCGCCTCTCCTTGTCAGCGTACATCCCGTTGCAAACCCGTGGCGCCGTGGGCTGCCGCAGTGATCAGCGAGGGGCGTCGCTGGGTGCGCTAACGTCGGTCGGCGGCGGCGAGATGCTCTGGGCCAGAGGAGAACTGGGTATTTTCAGGCGCAGCAAGGCGCGCACAAAGCCGTGGTCCGAGCGCGTGCGGTCGCGTCCCTCATGCAGGTGGTCGTTGAAATAATCCACCCGGCGCACATCGCCCACGCTGTTGCGCCCATTGGGCAGGAACTCCTCGCTGACCAGGATCTGGTCCAGCACATAGGGCGCGCCCTGGTGGATGTGGGAGTAGGCCACGTCCTTTTTCAAGGCGAAATCTCCCTGCAGGTCGTACGCATTGAACAAGGCCACATCACGGGCGGACCGGTCGTAGGCGATGTCGGTGGTGGCGCAGATCAGTTGCGTGGTCACGCTGTCGGGGGTGTCGTTGAAGTCGCCCAGCACTACCAGGGGCACGCTGGTGCGGTGCAGCAGGTCGATCACCAGGCACCGCAGCGCCATGGCCTCCGCACCGCGCATGATCAGCGAGCGCAGCGATGCCAGTGCGACCACCTTGCGGTCGTCCCTGTCCTCCGTAGGCTGGCCCAATGCGTCCTGCAGAAATTTGGGGCGCTTGGATTTGAGGTGCGCGGTGAGTACGTTGAGGGTTTGGCCATGCTTCATCCGCAACGTGGCCACGAGGGGTGGGCGCTCGAAGCGCGTGTGTTGGCCAATGCCAGGTACATCCACCTGAAAGCCCGGTGGGAAGTCGGCAAAGGACTGCAATGCCTCGACCTTGAGCCGCGTGGCCAGGCCCACACGGGGCGTTCCCTGTGCGCCCTGTTGGGTGTCGTTGTTCTCGGCCCCTGGTACGGCGACGAAGTCGTAGCGCAAGCCACCCCGACCCAGTGCCCCTTTGAAGGCCGCGTCGTCCCAGACCTCCTGCACCGCCAGTACATCGGCGTTCAGTGCCCGAAAGCGCTCGCCCAGCCAGGTGATCTTGCGTTCAAACTCGGTCTGGCTGTAGGGGTCCTGGTTCTCGTAGAACAGGCGTCCCGGATTGGCCAGGTTGAGCACATTGCAAGTGGCCACCATGAGGGTGTCCAGCGGTTGGGGGAGTTCGTTGGGGCGCATGAAGGGCGTACAGCGTAGGCGGGGTCACGACGGCTGCACCCTGTATCAACTGGCCTGCAGCGCGCGGCCGGACAGCACTTGCAGCCCGGGTCGGCCCAACTGTACGGCACGGACGAGCGCACGGGCCACCTCCGCCCCGGGGCGGGCACGGTAGTTGGCGGGCAGGACCGGGTTCAGCCACTGAAACAGTTTGAGCGACAGGGACTCTGCGGGCCGGTGGGCTTGTTGCAGCGCCCGGCGTTCGCCCATCAGCAGGGATGGGCGTGCAATGACCAGCGTCTCAAAACCCAGCTGCTGAAGGTCGCGCTCGACCTCGCCTTTGACGCGGTTGTAAAAGATGCGCGATTGCGCATTGGCCCCCATGGCGGTGACCACGCCACAGCGGTTGGCGCCCGCCGCGCGCGCTGCGCGGGCCGTGGCCATCACGGCGTCATAGTCCACCGCACGGAACGCGCTCTGGCTGCCGGCTGCAGCCATGGTGGTGCCCAGGGTGATGTAAACATCATCGACGTGCGGCAAGGCGGGCATCGCCGCAAAATCCACCGCGTGCAGTTGCAGGCGGGGATGGTCCAGCGCTGGCGCACGCCGCCCTTTGGCGTGCAGCACATGGATGCTGGCGCCCGCTGGGTCCGTGGTGTTGGCAAGGGGCGCTTTGCGCGTCTCAGCGGTTAAAAGAGCCGCGAGGACCGCCTGGCCCACGAGGCCCGTTGCCCCGGCCACCACCGCCACCCGTGCCTGATCCGCCACCATAGCCGCCACCTCCAGAGTTGCGATACCCACCACCGCCGCCGCCACGGCGGCCGCGTTCAGCCATGCTGTCCACGCTGGTGCGCATGGGGTCGGGCTGACCGCCCGCACCGTGGCCCGAGCTGCGATGACCTGGGTTGCTGTGACCCAGGTGTGTGCCCAGGTGCGCATTGGCGCGGGGGGGTTGTGCGTCATCGTAGCGATGACCACCGCCGCCTTCGGGGCGTGGGCCTCGGCTGCGCGCAGGTGCCTGGGCGGCGCTGTCACGGGCACCACCCCGGCCACCACCCTGGCCTCCGCGGCCGCCGCCGGCTGGACCCTGGGCGTTGCGTGGAGCTCCGCCACCGGAACGGCCACCACCACCGTTGCCTGCACGGGGGCCTCGCTCCCCACCTTGGCCGCCGCCCTGGCCTGCCTTGTTGGTGCGGATGCGCTCCATCATTTCGCTGCGGGCGGCCTTGGCGGCTGCCTGCATCACATCACGGCTCGGGGGCTTGCCTGCGCCGCCCCAGATGGTCTGGCGGCCCATGGCGATGGGTTCCGCCTTCTCTCCGGGTTCTGGGCCAAAACCTTCGATCACCTGGACAGGAATCTGCTGCTTGGTAAAGCGCTCGATGTCCATCATGAAACCTTCTTCGTCCATGCAGACCAGGCTCACGGCTTCGCCCGTAGCGCCTGCGCGGCCCGTACGGCCGATGCGGTGCACGTAGTCTTCGGAGACGTTCGGGATTTCGTAGTTGACGACGTGCGGCAGGTCATCGATGTCGATGCCACGTGCGGCGATATCGGTGGCCACCAGGGCACGGATCTCGCCACTCTTGAAGCCCGCCAAGGCCTGCGTACGGGCACTCTGGCTCTTGTTGCCGTGCAAGGCCATGGCCTGCACACCATTCTTGGTCAGGAACTCGGCCACGTTGTTGGCGCCGAACTTGGTGCGCGTGAATACCAGCACCTGGCTCCAGTTGTGTTGCTGGATGATGTGCAGCAGCACCTGCTTTTTCTTGCCGCGGCCCACCGGGTGGATCACTTGCGAAATACGCTGCACCGTGGTGTTGCGCGGGGTGACCTGGATGCTTTGCGGGTTCTTGAGCAGGGTGTTGGCCAGCTCGCGGATCTCGTCGCTGAAGGTGGCCGAGAACAGCAGGCTTTGCTTGTCCTTGGGCACCAGGGCCAGCACCTTCTTCACGTCGTGGATGAAGCCCATGTCGAGCATGCGGTCGGCTTCGTCAAGCACCAGCACCTGCACGGTGGACAGGTCCAGGAAGCCCTGTTGCTGCAGGTCCAGCAGACGGCCAGGGGTGGCCACCAGGATGTCCACGCCGCGCTTGATGCGGTCGATCTGCGGGTTCATGCCCACACCACCGAAGACCACGGTGGAGTTGATGTCCAGGTACTTGCCGTATTCGCGCACCGATTCTTCGACCTGGGCTGCGAGCTCACGGGTGGGGGTCAGCACCAGGGCGCGGATGCCCTTGCCGCCAAACTTGTTCTTGGGTGCCGTGCCTTGCGAGAGGCGGTGCAGCATGGGCAGGGTGAACGCAGCGGTCTTGCCGGTGCCAGTCTGCGCACCGGCCAGAAGGTCGTGGCCTTCCAGAACGGCGGGAATGGCCTGGGCCTGAATGGGCGTGGGGGTTTCATAGCCCGTTTCGTGCACGGCCTTCAGGATGGCAGGAGCCAGGTTCAGTTCGTCAAATGTCATGTCGTTGGATGCGCCCGTCCGGGGCGCTGGGTATCCGCCTGTCGTGCAACCGGGAGGTTGCTGAGCCAGTCTCAGGCTGATGAGGTTCAGGATTGGGAGCCCGGAAGCGTGGCTTCCTTCGTCCCCAGCAGTGTGCTGATGTGGCGGGCAACTGGAGCCCACAACGGGGGTATTGTCGCATGGACCGATAATCTAGGGTTTGAGAGCGCGTTCGGCGTCTTTTTGGAATGCTCCAAATGGCCCTCTGAACCTGCTCGGATGCAGACTTCCTGCCCACTTTCGCAAGCTAGAACCCTCCATGGCCCAATACGTTTATTCGATGAATCGCGTCTCCAAGACCGTGCCGCCCAAGCGGCAGATCTTGAAGGACATCTCCCTGAGCTTTTTCCCGGGCGCCAAGATTGGTGTGCTGGGTCTGAACGGCTCTGGCAAATCCACGCTGCTCAAGATCATGGCCGGCGTGGACAAGGAGATCGAAGGCGAAGCCATTCCGATGCCTGGCATCAAGATCGGCTATCTGCCCCAGGAGCCCCAGCTCAACTCGGAGCACACAGTCCGCGAAAGCGTGGAAGAGGCCATGGGCGAGGTGTTTGCCGCCAAGGCCAAGCTGGAAGAGGTGTACGCCGCCTACGCCGAGGCCGATGCAGACTTTGACGCACTGGCCGCTGAACAGGCTCGCCTGGAAGCCATCATTGCGACGGCGGGGACTGACTCCGAGCACCAGCTCGAAATCGCTGCCGATGCCCTGCGCCTGCCTCCTTGGGACGCCAAGGTCGGGCTGCTGTCTGGTGGTGAAAAGCGCCGCATTGCGCTGTGCCGCCTGCTGCTGTCCAAGCCCGACATGCTGCTGCTCGACGAACCCACCAACCACTTGGATGCTGAATCGGTGGACTGGCTGGAGCAGTTCCTGCACCGCTTTCCGGGCACCGTGGTGGCCATCACCCACGATCGCTACTTCCTCGATAACGCCGCGGAGTGGATTTTGGAACTGGACCGCGGCTACGGTCACCCATACAAGGGCAACTACAGCACCTGGCTGGACCAGAAGCAGGCCCGTCTGGAATCTGAAAACAAGGGTGAGGAGGCACGCGCCAAGGCCCTGAAGAAGGAACTGGAATGGGTGCGCCAGAACGCCAAGGGCCGTCAGGCCAAGAGCAAGGCGCGTATCGCCCGTTTCGAGGAACTGAGCGACTACGAATACCAAAAGCGCAACGAAACCCAGGAAATCTTCATTCCTGTGGCCGAGCGCCTGGGCACCCAGGTCATTGAGTTCCACAACGTCACCAAGTCTTTCGGCGACCGTGTGCTCATCGACAACCTGTCCATGACTATCCCTGCGGGTGCCATCGTGGGCATCATCGGTCCGAACGGTGCCGGTAAATCGACCCTGTTCAAGCTCATCGCGGGCCGCGAGCAGCCGGACAGCGGTGAGGTGGTGATCGGCTCGACCGTGAAGATGGCCTTTGTGGACCAGCACCGCGATGCCCTGTCGGACGACAAGACCGTGTGGGAAGACATCTCCGGCGGCCTGGACATGATCAACATCGGCAAGTTCACCATGGCCAGCCGTGCTTACGCAGGGCGCTTCAACTTCAACGGTGGCGACCAGCAAAAGAAGGTGGGCATGCTGTCGGGCGGTGAGCGTGGCCGTCTGCACTTGGCCAAGACACTGATTGCTGGCGGCAACGTGCTGCTGCTGGACGAGCCTTCGAACGACCTGGACGTGGAAACCCTGCGCGCGCTGGAAGACGCTTTGCTCGAATACGCGGGCACAGTGTTGGTTATCAGCCACGATCGCTGGTTCCTGGACCGGATCGCCACGCACATTCTGGCCGCCGAGGGTGACAGCCAGTGGACGTTCTTTGACGGCAATTACCAGGAGTACGAGGCCGACAAGAAGAAGCGGCTGGGTGAAGAAGGTGCAAAGCCCAAGCGGATGCGTTTCAAGGCCCTCAAATAAAGGCCGAGGTCAAGTAGGATTGCATCTGGAAACCTCTTGTCCGATTCCTCCCTCCCACCATGTCCCTGCCCGCATCGCGTCTGAGAGCCGTTTTTCGCGCCTGCGTTGTCAACGCCGTTCGCGGTGGCGAGGCCCTGATGGGGCAGCTCGTCAAGGTCACCCAAAGTGCCTTGACCAGCGAGGAGTCGGCGAGCCGCAACATCCAGCAGCGCAATTTGCTCAGCGATGCGCTGCGGCTGCTCAACGAGCACGAGGCTGCGCTGGTCAAGGGCTATCCCATGGCCTTGCTGGAGATATTTGCCGAAGGCCCTGCGGTCGCCAAGGGGCGCAGTTCGGCCGACGACACCGGCATGGACTTTGGCGAGCTTTCGCTCATGGACGAAAGCGAGATGCAGGCCCAGGTGGAACTGTCCAAGGCCCAGCAGTCTGCGCTGCATGCCACCGACGCCGTACTGGCCGAACTCAACACCCTGGTGAGCGCTGCGCAAGGTTTGCGTAGCGTGCAACCCGAGCGCAACCCTCTGCGGCCCGAGAGCTACATCCGTGCATTGCAGCAGGTGGTGGGTGAGACCGGCGTCTCGGCCGAGGTACGGCAGCTGTGGATGCAGCACATGCGCGACCTACTCGGGAAGCTGCTGGCCGAAGAATACAAAAAAACCGCTCAGAGCTTGCGTGAGCATGGCGTACAGCCGGTGGGCTACGCAGTGCTGGGCACGCCTGCGGGCGGCGGTCGCGGCCAAGGCACCGGTTACGGTGGGTCTGGCTATGGCGGGCCCGGTACGGGTTACGGGGGCGGTTATTCCGGGTACGGCCCCTCGATGAACGCGCCCATGGGCGACTATGGCAACACAGGTTATGGGCGTGGTATGGGCCTCAGCACAGGCTGGAGCGGCGACTCCCAGCAGGGTGCCATGGTGCCCGTGCCCGTGGACGCTGCCGAAGAGGCTTTGCTCACGGTCGGCATCCTGCGCCAGATGTTGGCGGGCGGTGATCCATTTGCCCCTCCTCCGGTCTACGGCGCCGTTCCCGCACAGGCGGTGGTCATGCCCAGCGGCGCGGGTCAGCCGGGCTGGGTAGACCCCCGCGCGGGAGCCGCCAGCGCCCAGTCATCGTTGGCCGGGGGCTACTACCCGTCGGGTGCGGCCGCTGAAGCGATTGAAGACATGGCGCAGCTGGAGCGCCTGGTGGGCCGTCTTGCCGGTGGGGGCACTGTCAGCCAGGCGGGCTCTTTGCCCGTGCCTCTCGCAGGCTGGCGTGGGCCTGGCGTTGCGCCGGTGGTCTATGCAGCCATGCCCATGGAGGCTGCTACCCAGTCCACGGCCATGGCGGTGGAGGTGGTGGGGCGCATGATGGCCAACATCTCTCAGGACGCCCGTTTGCTGCCCCCTGTGCAGCAGGCCGTCAAGAGCCTGGAGCCTGCGCTCAAGCAACTGGTGCACCACGACGGCCGGTTTTTTACCGACAGCAGCCACCCTGCGCGCCGCCTGCTTGACGAGCTTACGCAGCGCAGCTTGGCATTCACCGCCGAGACAGAGCCTGGCTTCAGCCGCTTCATGCGACTGGTGACCGAGGCTGTGGGCCACCTGTCTGCCCATGAGGTCAAGGACGCGGGGCCGTTCGACACCGTGCTCAAGGCCCTGCAGTCTGCCTGGGACACCCAGGAGCAAAAGATCAAGGCCCAGCAGGAGGCCGAGCAGAAAGCCAAATTGCAGGCGGAGCAGCGCGAACTGCTGGCCGAGAAGATCGCAGCCGATATCCGCAAGCTGCCGGATGTGGACAAGGTGCCGTCGGACGTGCTGGATTTTGCGGCGGGCCCCTGGGCTGACGTGGTGGCGCTGGCGCAGGTGATGCGCAGTGACGATAGCCAGGAAGATGACCCCAGCGGTTACCTGGCGCTGGTTCCTGTGTTGCTGTGGACTGCGCAGCCTGACCTCACGCGCCAGGAGACGGACCGGCTCAACGACGCCATCCCCGGCCTGCTGGCCAAACTGCGCAAGGGCCTCAAGACCATCAACTACCCGGCGGTGCAGACCAGCGCATTCTTGCAGCGGCTCGTGGCGTTGCACCAGGCCGCTTTTGAAAAACCGGCTCCTGCCCCAGTGTCCGCCCCTGCGGGAGAGCCCGAAGTGGCCCCGGAGGCGACAGAGCTGTCCGAATCGGCAGAGGCGTCCGCTCCTGCACCGCAGGACAGTGCCCAGGCGCCGATGGACACCCCGGACCCTTACGCTGATTTTGTCATCGGGGCCTGGGTGGAGCTGGTGACCAATGGCCGGGTGGTGCGCACCCAGCTGACCTGGGCCAGCCCGCATGGCACCCTGTTTTTGTTCACTGCGCCGGATGCCAGCACCCAGTCCATGACCCGCCGCATGCGCGACAAGCTGGCGGCCGAAGGCTCGCTGCGCGTGGTGCCGGCCCAGCCGCCCAAGCCCGCCAAGCCTGCGGTCCGCGCTTCGGGCGTTGCGGAGGCGGGCGGGGCAGATCGCAAGTCGTCCGAGGGCCGTACGGGCTTCGGCTCCAAAATGGCGCCGCTGTCCAAATCCGCCCCCCTGGCCCCGGCTTCGGGTGCCAAGTCGCCCAAGAATCGCTGATCGCACAGACACGCGCGCTGCGGGTGCCATCTTGAGGCCGCGAGCGGCCTTGTGCAGCTGTAGAGCTGGTCAACGCCCAGTCCCTGCTGCACTCCCTGTTTCCGTCGCGCTGTTGTTCGTCATCCCTTCGCCCGGCGTGCTGTGGTCAGCAGATCCACCAGCCCCTTCCGACGCGCGCAGCAGCTTTTTGCGCACCAGGTGGATGTGGTTGCGCAGGGCATACAGTTCGTCCGCATACGACAGAGGCACGCTCACCTTTTCGGCCTGGGCTTCCAGTCCGTCGAGGGTGCGCAGCAGGGTTGAGGGGTCGCTTTTGCCCATTTCCAGGTCGTTTTCGATCTCGCGCAGGCGGCCATACCAGCGGAACACCCGTGACCGCACCCGGAACTGGTAGAGCGGCGGCACGATGCGCGACAGCGGCAGCATGATGGCCAGCAAGATGCCCAGCACCAGCCACATGCGCTCAATCAGGTTGGCCATCCAGAACGGCAGGTAGCGTTGCAGCATGGGCACCGGTTCGTTCATGGCGCGGTCGCCCTCCTTGGCAATCGGCAGCTCGCTGCCGCGCGTGTTGGGAAACTCACGCGCCCGGTTGAACCAGCCCGCGCCGCTGTGCAGCTTTTGTGCGTTCTGGGCGAACAGGGTCAGCAGGGCGGGGTGCGTGCCGTCGCGCGCCAGCAGGGACGTGGTGGTGGCCACGAGCCGAACATCGCGCTGGGGCACGTTGGCCGCGAGGTCCACCACCCCGCGTGGCAAGGTCACGGGGGTGAGGAACGGAAACCGCCGTGCGTAGGCCTCGTGCTGCGCAAAATCCAGCAGCTGCACGCCGGGCGTTTGCAGCAGCATCTGCACCATCAGCGATTCAGGCGCCGAGGCAAATACCAAGGCGTCGAGCCTCCCCGCCAAAAACTCCACCGTCGCGGGCGTCTGTTCCAGGCGCGATAGCTTGACTGCGCTGGGCTCCACCTTGTTGGCCTGCAGCAGCCGCTCGATCAGCGTGGGCACGCCGCTGCCCTCCGACCCCACATTCACCCGCCAGCCGCGTAGCTGCCGCAGGCCATCAAGCCGGGGTGCGTTGTGCATGCGCTCTGCTGCATCGCTGCGGTAGAACAGCCACAGCGGCTCTACAAACAGGCTGCCCAGCGATACCAGGTTGTCCGGATCATCGGGTTGCAGTTCGGCTGTGCCGCCCTGTACAAAAGCGACATCGGCCTGGCCGTCGCGCAGAAGCTGCAGGTTGTGCGATGAGCCTTCGCTGGGCAGCAGAACCACATCAATGCCGTCCGCCGCCAGCGCCTTCTGGTAGCGCTTGCCAAACTCCTCATAGGCACTTTGGGCAGGGCCTGTGGCCAGGGTCACCGTCTTGGGGGGATTGGGGTTGAGCCACCAATAGGCCAGCACCAGCAGCCCGACCGCCAAGAAGGCGAGGGGGCCTGCTGACACAATCAGATCGCGCAGGGTGAGGAAAGTGTTGCGAAAGGCCTGGGGCATGGGGGATGAACAAACAGAGCGAAACGGGGCGGCGGTATGCCTGGATGGGGTGACGGGGCCCCTGGGTGGTCCCGTAGCCATATCTCGCTATCAGCGAGCCGGTGGATTATCCAGGCAGGCGTGGCGGCGACGCGCACCGGCGCTGGGCATCCCGCACCGGGAGTCGCCCAGGTCTCAGATAGCTGGAGGACTAAAACCGCCGGCCAGCGAGGGCTCCTACTGCGGCAGGCGCCTGCGTTGGCGCTCATAGGCCATACATTCCTGCAGCGAGAGCATGTCGTTCTGGTCCACATCCGCTGCCTCGAAGTAGGCCATGCGTGCCTGCACCACCTCCTTGAACGACAGCTTTCCGTCCCCGTCCTTGTCGGCTGCCGCCAGCCGCCTCAGTTGGCCTTTGCCGATGCGGGGCAATTGGCCCAGCTGGGAGAGATGGACGTAGCCCTCTGCATCGGGCCCCAGGCTGTGCCAGCTCTGCACGATGTCCTGGTGGAACTCGTCCAGCGACACGTTGCCGTCATGATTGAGATCGGCTGCCGAGCAGATGGCCTGCAGCCGGTGGGTGAGGGTTGGCGCCACCGGTTTGTGCGCCTTGGCAGGGCGTGGTGGCGTGGTGGGCGACGATATGGAGGTGTCGGCCGCATTGGCCGCGTGCGTCGTTGTTGCCAGCACCAGGGCGCAGGCGCCTGCACAGATCCAGTGAAGAGTTGTTTGCATGGGACCTCCTTACCACCACCAGCGTTGGCTGGGGCTGCGGTTGCAGGGCCAGACCATGGTGTGTGCCCCAGGGCGGACCTGGCCTGCGTCTACATCCAGGCATTTGCCGGTGAGCTGGCTCACGATCTGCCCACCCGGGGTAGACCAGCTTTGGCTGCGCGAGCCCGAGCAGGACCACAGCACCACCCGCGCGCCGTCCCGTGGGTCGCCTCGGTCCACGTCCACGCACAGGTCGCGCACCCGGATCTCGCCGCCGCGCCCCACCGCAAAACGCTGGGACGCCGTCCCGTTGCATTCGTACACCTGCAGGGTGGTGCCGGGCTGGAATTTGCCACCCCTCACGTCGAGGCACAGGCGGCCGTCCACCCGGATCTCGCGCCCCCAGTCCCCGCCCTGGCCGGGGTAGTCCGGGTACTCGGGGCGACGGTCGTTGTCGTGCCGGTTGTGGTTGGCCAGCAACGCAATGCCGGCAATGGCCGCCACGGCCGCCACAGCTGCTCCGGCATTGGAGCCGCTGCTGCTACCGGATGCATAGGTGCGTGTGATCTTGAAACGTCCCCCGCAACCACCGTTGGTCCACAGCTCGCGATTGGTCAGGTCGTAGCCCCAGGTGCGGTTGAAGCGGCAGGCCCCCTGGGTTTGTTCCACCAGATCCACCTGGGTCACGTCGTCCGCGAGGCGGTAGGAGGTGTAGCCGCCGCTGGACTGCAAATCCACCAACTGGTCCTGCGCCTGTGCCGCCGGGGTACTCACGAGCATTGGCAGGCACAGCAGCCATGCATGTTTCCGAAAGGCCTGGTCTCTCATGGGTTCACTCTCCTTGTTCCGATCAGGGGCCATGGGGATGGGTGTAGTGCAGTGGGCCCCGGCCCAGGGCACCAACCGTCACCGGCATCATAGGACGGTCTGATGCTTGTGCGCCCGGCGACAGGGGCGCCATCGGTTGAAATCTCGCTGGAGCAGCGGGGGCTGTTCGTGCATGATGGCATCGCGCTGGGGCAGCCCCTTGTCTGCCTGTGTACTACCCACCCACCCACTGCCGTGTCCGATGAAACGCTTCTATGTCGTTGCCTCCATCCCACTGCTGCTGGCGGCGCTCATCCCCATTGCTGCGTCCCTGTGGGTGGCCCACCGCCAGGCCAAGGAAGACCAGGTCGCCTATCTGACCTCGTTGGCGGACGAGGTGCTGCGACGCGGCGTGGCCTCGCGCCAGCAGCTGGTGGCGGCGCTCAACGATCTGGACGGAGATCCGCACCCCGCTTGCAGCCAGGCCAGCCTCACACGCATGCAGCAGCTGGTGGGCACCTCGTTCTATCTGCAGGGCATGGGGGCGGTGAGGGATGGAGCGCTGGTCTGCAGCACGCTCACCACGGGCAATGAGGTGGTACCGCTCACCGGCAACCACATGGTCACCTCGACGGGTATCTCCACCTGGATTGGCGCCCGCCTGCCCTTTGCCCCGGAGCAGCCTTTCAACATCTACGCCCGCAACGGCCATGCGGTGATCATTCACCCGGGCATCGTGATTGACATGCCTGTGTTTCATGCGGATGTCGCGCTGGGGCTTCTGATCAGCACGCCCCGGGCGCTGATCCGGTCCAAAGGTCCGCTGGATACCGAGTGGCTGAACCTCTACACGCCCCATGTGAACAACGTGGCTGAAAGCGAGACCCACTACATCGTCTTCCGGGTGTCGAAGGAAAACAATGTGGCGGCGGTCGCGGCGGCTCCCAAGGCGCTGGCCCACGAAGGGCTCAAGGCCCAGGCGCTGATCCTGGCACCCCTGGGGCTGGTGGCCAGTGCCCTGTTTGCGCTGGGCGTGGCGATGCTCACCCGGTGGCAGTTGTCGCCCCGCGTCAGACTGCGGGCGGCCCTGCGTCGGCGCGAGTTCTTCGTGCTCTATCAGCCCATCGTGGATCTGGAAACCGGCCAGTGGGTGGGGGCGGAGGCTCTGCTGCGCTGGCGTCGCCGCAACGGCACCCTGGTGCCCCCGGATGAATTCATTGCAGAAGCGGAGAAGGCCGGGGTGATCGTGCACATCACGCGGTACGTGATGGATGTGGTGCTGGCCGACTTGCCCGAGATGCTCAAGGTACGCCCGGGTTTTCATGTGAGTTTGAACCTCTCGCCCCAGGATCTGGTGGCCGACGGACCCGTGCAGTACCTGCAGCGGCGCTTCAGCGCCATGGAGATGCCGCTGGGCGCGCTCATGCTGGAGGTCACCGAGCGCGGGCTGGTGGACATCGAGGCTGCACGGCCCGCGCTGCAGGCTGCTCGGCAGATCGGTGCATCGATTGCGCTGGATGACTTCGGTACGGGTTACTCCAGCCTGTCCATGCTGGAGTCCATCGACATCGACACCCTCAAGATTGATCGCATCTTCATCGCCAGCATCGGCGCGCAAGCCGCCATCAGCCCGGTGACTACCCACATCATCGAAATGGCCCACATGCTCAAGCTGGCACTGATTGCCGAGGGCGTCGAGACTCAGGACCAGGTGGACTTCCTGATTGCCCGGGGTGTGCGCCAGGCCCAGGGTTGGAAGTTTGCCCGTGCCATGCCGCTGAAAGATCTGCTGGCCGGCATGCGCCCGCAGCCAGCCGTTTCACCACGTGGCTCGGCGCAAGATTGATCCCGCCCTGTTGGATGGCGCGGCAGGGGATGGGGGACGCTACTTGATCAGCAGCGCCGATCCGCTGCCGTGAATACGAAACACCGCCACAGCACTCACAAGGTCATCGGCCTGCCCACGCAGGCTGGATGCAGCAGCAGCCATCTCCTCCACAAGGGCCGCATTCTGCTGCGTGGCCTGGTCCATCAGCGTGACGGCCTCGCTCACCTGCGTGACCCCCGAGCTTTGCTCAGAGCTGGCAGCACTGATCTCCCCCATGAGGTGGGTGACGTTGCGTATGCTGGCAACCACCTCTGTCATGGTGTGGCCGGCCTTGTCCACGAGAGCCGTGCCGTGTTCCACGCGGCCGACACTTTCCGTGATCAACTGCTTGATCTCCTTTGCCGCAGCCGCGCTGCGCTGGGCCAGGTTGCGCACCTCGCTGGCCACCACGGCAAAGCCCCGCCCCTGGTCACCGGCACGGGCAGCCTCCACGGCCGCGTTCAGCGCCAGGATGTTGGTCTGGAATGCAATGCCGTCGATCACGCTGATGATGTCATTGATCTTGCGGCTGGAGTCGTTGATGTCCTTCATGGTGGCCACCACCATGGCCACCACGTCACCGCCTTGTTGCGCAACGGTCGACGCTGAATGCGCCAGGCGGTTGGCATGGATCGCGTTGTCTGCGTTCTGCTTCACGGTGGAGCCCAGTTGCTCCATGGAGGCAGCGGTTTGCTGCAGCGCGCTAGCCTGTTGTTCCGTGCGCATCGACAGGTTGTGGTTGCCTTGCGCGATCTCGGCGCTGGCGGTCGATACGCTTTCTGATCCCTGGCGCACCCCTGCCACCAGGTTGGAAAGACTCAGCCGCATGGCTTCCATCGAAGTGACTACCGAAGCAATTTCGTTCTTGCCCTGCGCCACCAGTGGGGTGGCCAGGTTGCCCCGCGCAAACTCCCGCGTCGCCTGGCTTGCCTCGTTCAGGGGCCGGACGATGGAGCGGGTGGTGGCCACACCCAGCACGCAGGCAAACACCACCATGGCCACGCTGAGCAAGATCAGCTGTAGCCGCAGCGATTCAAACTGGCGCATCGATTCCTGGCTGGCACGTTTGCTGATGGCGTCGCTCTCGGCCAGGAAGGCTTCGATGTCGGCCACCAGCCTGGTCAGCAGGGGGCGGCATTGCTCGTTGATTTTCTTGATCGCCGCATCTTTTTCCCCTTGGCTCCCCAGTCGGGTGATCTCCAGCGCCACGGGGCCATAGGCCGCTTCGGTGTTCTTGATCTGGGCCAGCAGCTTGTTGAGGGGGGCGGTTTCAGGCGGGCCGACCTTGAGGGCATCTTCGACTCCCTGGAGTGCCTTGCCCATGCCTTCATGTGCGATTCCAATGCGACGTGTTTCCGCGTCGGCATCTTCCTTGGAGCCCGCGATCACCAGGTTGCGGGCAGACACGGCCCTCGCATTGGCTGTATCCAGCACCCGGTTGCCCAGGCTTTTGATCACGTTCAGGTGATTGACCTGGTTGTCCAGGCTCTCCTGTGTCATGGACTCGCCACGGATACCCATGATGGCGACCAGGATCAGTGCACAGGTCAGGACAACATATCCAATACCAAGACGCGTCTTGATGCTCAGGTTCTGCAGGACATTCATGCGATGGACCCTCCAGCTGGTGATACGGGATGAGGCGCTTTTTCGGAGCACGCAGGAGCGGCAGGAAACCGGTGTTTACCTTTTCGCAACGTGGGGCGCAACACGTTGCCACCGCCACCCTGCGGCGTTCTGGCGATATCGATGCGGCGGTGCGCAGCCGCCGCCTTGGGCGCACGATGGTGCACAGGCCCTGATCTTCTGGGGGTTCCGGCGCGCGTCAAGAAGTTTTTGACCGAAAGGTGCGAAAGGCGCGCTGGGCACCCTGCTTGTGCAGGGGTAAGCGAGGGCGGGCGTGACCTGCCCTAACCGCGCACCGCACTTCTGAATGCGGCAGACAGTGCTGCAATGGCATCACTGGGTCGGCCATCCGGGGCCCGGCTGTGAAGCACCACCGGCAGGCTTGGCAGTGCAGGAAGCCCAAGCCGGGCACCTACGTCCACCGCGCCCCAGGGCAACATGCGGGGTGCCAGTGCGGCTACGCCCAGCCCTGCAACAACGGCTGCGGACACTGCCGCCACGCCGCCGCCCACAAACACCTCGCGCCAGGGGATGGCGGCCGCATCCAGCAGTTTTCCAGCCATCGCACGCACACCGCAGGGCTCTGCCAGGGTGGCCAGCGGCAGGGTGGAACCAGCGCGGTGCTGCCAGTGAGGCGCGGCAAACCAGCCAAATCGCTCTTCGGCCAGCACTTCGCCATCGCTGCGCCCGGCATGCATGCGGACCATGGCCGCGTCGAGTTCGCGCCGGTCAAAGCTTTGCAGCAGGTCGCCCGACGAGCCGATCCGGATGTCGATCAACAGCTGAGGGTCTTGTGCGTTCATGCGAGCAATCAGTGCGGGCAGTTCAGGCCCGGCGACGTGGTCACTGATGCCGATGGCCAAACGCTGCGGTGCTTCACCCAGCGCAGCCAGAGCACGCTCATGTGCAGCAAGCAGTGCGCGGCCATGGTCCAGGAAGGCGGCTCCCTGCGCTGACAGTTCCACATACCGGGGGGTACGCTCCAGCAGCCGGCAGCCCAGCCGGTCCTCCAGCCGCTTGAGCTTGAGGCTCACAGCGGCCTGGCTGGTCTGCATGGCCTCGGCTGCTCGGGTAAAGCTCTCCAGCTCGGCAACACGGACAAAAGCCTCGACGGCATCCAGATCCAGAGGGCGTTGCATGATATGTTTTTGTTATTGTTGATATAAGTATCAATAGCATATCAATATGGATAGCATGGCACCAGCTTTTTCACAAAAGGACCCTCCATGCCGCTCATCCACATTGCCATGCGTGCCGGCAAGCCCGTTGCCTACCGGCAAGCGATTTTCGACACGCTGTACCGCGCCATGCGCGAGACCTTCAATGTGCCCGAGGACGATCAGTTCATGACCCTGACCGAGCACGATGCCGCGAATTTCCGCTACAGCCCGTCGTACCTGGGTGTGGCACGCAGCGACGATGTGGTGTTCATCCAGATCACTGCGAACAACACACGCACGCTGGAGCAGAAGAAGGCGCTGTTTCAGCGCATCGCCCAGCTTCTGGGCGAAAGCCCAGGCCTCAGGCCGGAAGATGTATTCGTGAACATTGTTGAGGTGGCCAAGGAGAACTGGTCCTTCGGCCACGGGCTGGCGCAATACGCCTGAGGGCTGGCGCGGGGGCAGAAACCGCCAGCTCCAGGACATGGGGCGAAGCCGGCAACAGACGCCAGTCAACGCCAGCCGATGCCAACGGGAAGGAGACGCCACGCACCATCTGCGTGGCGCATGCCGATTTTTGCGCTTCAGCCCAGATCGGCGGCCGAGGGCAGGTACAACCCCTCGGCGGTAGTGATGGCGCGCGCAGCCCGTGCTGCCCGCGCCGTGGCGATGGCTGTGGCCTCGGCCGCCATGGTGGCCAGCACCATCATGCCCGGGCTCTTGCCGCTGCGGCCCGTGCCCAGGCTGAAGAGGGTGTCGCCGTCCGACATGGTGTGCACGGGGTTGATGCTGCGTGCCAGCCCGTCGTGCGCGGCCACGGCCAGGCGATGGGCCTGCACCTTGGTGATGACCGCATCGGTGGCGACCACCCCGATGGTGGTGTTGGTGCCCGCCAGCAGGGGCTGGGGCGGGTCGCCGCGCAGCAGGGCGCGGCGTGTGTCGCGCAGGCGCAGGCCGTCGTCGGTGCGGGCTCCGGCAATGACTTGGGCGGTGTCCGGGTCGATCACGTCGCCCAGCGCATTGCAGGCGATGAGCGCGCCCACTGTGACCCCGTCCACGGTGACCGAGGCGGTGCCGATGCCGCCCTTCATGGCACGCTGGATGCCGAAGATCTTGCCCAGCGCCGCGCCGGTGCCCGCGCCCACGTTGCCTTCGGCCGGGTCGGCGGTGGATGCTGCCTCGCATGCCGCGTAGCCCGCTGCCGCATCGGGGCGGATGCGCATGTCGCCCACCAGCAGGTCGAACAGCACCGCGGCGGGCACGATGGGCAGGCGGCCCACGGCCACGTCAAAACCCACGCCGCGCTCTTCAAGCCAGCGCACGGCGCCGGTGGCGGCGTCCAGCCCCCAGGCGCTGCCGCCCGCGAGCATGATGGCGTGCACCTTGTCCACCAGGTTGGAGGGGTGGAGCAAATCCGTCTCGCGCGTGCCGGGGGCTGCACCCCGCACATCCACTCCGGCCACGGCGCCCTCGCGGGTGATGATGACGGTGCAGCCCGTGGGGCGGCGGGTTTCGGTGAAGTGGCCGACCTCGATGCCGGCCACGCGGGTGATGCTGCCAGCGTCGCCAGCCATTGCGTGTGGAGAACTCATGGCTGGTGATTATGGTGCCCTGGGGCCGGGCGACAGTTGCGCAGCATCAGGGCCCTGGCGCTGCACGTGGAGTCGCGTCAGGGCGCTTTCTCGATCCATTGGACGTGGTAGGCACCGCTGACCTGTTCGGCCCGAAAGCGCACCTTGTCGCCGGGTTTCAGGTCGCCCACCACACCGGCGTCCGCCACGCGGAACACCATGGTCATGGGCGGCATCTCCAGGTTCTTGATCTCGCCATGCTTGAGGGTCAGGCGCAGGGTGCGCAGGTCCCAGCGGGTGATTTCGCCTTCGCTCAGATCCGCCGGTGGCGCGGACGGTGCGGTGGCGGCGGGGTGGTGGCTGCTGTGGCTGTCTGCGGCAGCCCCTGCAGGCGCCTGCGCCAGGGCGGGCCCTGCAACCAGGACAAGCAGGGCGGCAGCCAGCGGGATGGAGAAGAGGTGCTGGGTCATGTGGATGCCTTTTTGTTGTAGCTGTTGAAGATGCGCGTGCTGCCGTCGTGCGCTACCAGCAGCACGTCGTACGGGTCGCGCCGGTCGCCATACACGGCGCCGTCCATGCCTGGCGAGCCCACGGGCATGCCCGGCACGGCCAGGCCCAGGGCCTTGGGCTTTTGCTGCAGCAGCTTGCGCACATCGCTGGCGGGCACGTGGCCTTCCACCAGGTAGCCGCCCACCAGCGCGGTGTGGCACGAACCCAGCTTTGGCGGCAGGCCCAGGCGGGCGCGCACGGCGTTGTTGCCGGTGGCATGCACCTTCACGGCAAAGCCGTTGGCTTGCATGTGGTCCACCCAGTCCTGGCAGCATCCGCAGTTGGGGTCTTTCCACACCTCCAGCGGTGTGGGCGTGTTGGCGGCGGCGCGGGACCCAACTGGCAGCAAAGCGACGGCCAACCCCGCGCCCAGCAGAGGCAGAGTGGTGGCCAGCCATTGGCGGCGGGCAGGGCTGGGGAGCGCGGTCATGGATGCGGATGCAGCCCGAGGGCGTTGGAGGGTCATGGTGTTTCTCCTGGCGTTATGGATGGCGAGGCAGCACGGTGATGGTGCCGGTCATGCCGGCCTGGTAATGGCCGGGGATGAGGCAGGCAAAGTCAAAGCTGCTTGCGCGGTTGAAGTGCCACACGATGTCGCCCTGCTTGCCCGCTGCCACATGGGCCATGTAGGGCTCGTCGTGCTCCATGCCGGGGTGTTTTTTCATCAGCTCCGCGTGCTGGTCCAGCTCGGCCTTGGTGCCGATCACGATCTCGTGCAGCACCTTGCCTTGGTTCTCGGCACGCAGCCGCACGGTGTCGCCCTCGCGCACCTCGATGTGGCGGGGGCTGAACCGCATGTCGTCGCCCATGCGCACGGTGATCGTGCGGCGCACCTGCTGGGCATCGCCTGCAATGCCCCAGTCTTTTTGCTCTTTGGCCACGGGGGCTGTGGAGGTGCGGTGGGGCATGTTTTCATGCCCATAGGCAGAAAAAGTGCCGAATGCGCTAGTGCACATTGCCCAGGCAGCTATGAATTTAATAGTGTTCATGGTGATCATTGGCATCAATGTTGGTGGCCGCTGGCAGCGGGCTTGCGTGCATTGGCCGCGCCCGGGGCCGTGCCCGGGGTGTCGGTGCGTGCAGGGCGTGGTGTGGCGGCCGGGGCGCCTTGCCATTCAAAGGCCTGGGTGCCACGTGGCTGCCTGAAGTCGCCGGGGTCGGCATAGCTGTCTGCGGGTTGGTCAGCGCGCACCTTGAGGGTGGTGAACATGCCGCCCATCTCCAGCGGGCCGAAGGGGCCGGTGCCGGTCATCATCGGGAAGGTGTTGTCGGGCAGCGGCATCTCCATGGAGCCCATATCGGCCATGCCGCGCTCGCCCATCACCATGTAGTCGGGCACGATCTTCTGGATCTTGCCGACCAGGCCGCGGTGGTCCACGCCGATCATGGTGGGCACGGAGTGCCCCATGGCGCCCATGGTGTGGTGGCTCTTGTGGCAGTGCAGGGCCCAGTCGCCCGGCTCGTCGGCGATGAACTCCACCTGCCGCATCTGGCCCACGGCCACGTCGGTGGTCACCTCCGGCCAGCGCGCGCTCTTGGGCACGGGGCCGCCGTCGGTGCCGGTCACTTCAAACTCGTGCCCATGCAGATGGATGGGGTGGTTGGTCATGGTGAGGTTGCCCACGCGGATGCGCACGCGCTCGCCCTGGCGCGCCACCAGCGGGCTGATGGCAGGGAACACGCGGCTGTTCCAGCACCAGATGTTGTGGTCCAGCATGGTGTTGACCTTGGGGGTCATGCTGCCGGGCTCCACGTCAAAGGCGTTGAGCAGAAACGCGTAGTCGCGCTGCACCTTGGCGATCTGCGGATGGCTGCCCTTGGGGTGGGTGATCCACAGGCCCATCATGCCCATGGCCATCTGCACCATCTCGTCGGCATGCGGGTGGTACATGAAGGTGCCGGGGCGGCGCGCCACAAACTCGTACACGAAGGTCTTGCCGGGCTGGATGGCAGGCTGGGTGAGGCCGCCGACGCCGTCCATGCCGTTGGGCAGGCGCTGGCCGTGCCAGTGGATGGTGGTGTGCTCAGGCAGGCGGTTGGTGACGAAGATGCGCACGCGGTCGCCCTCGACCACCTCGATGGTGGGGCCGGGGCTCTGGCCGTTGTAGCCCCACATGTTGACCATGAAGCCGGGCGCCACCTCACGCACCACGGGCTCGGCCACCAGGTGGAACTCCTTGACGCCCGCGTTCATGCGCCATGGGGCGGTCCAGCCGTTCAGGGTGACCACGGGGTTGTAGGGGCGGCCGGTGGGCGGGTGCAGCGGTGGCGCGGTGTCGGCGCTGGACTGTGTGGCGGGCTCGGGCAGCGCGGCCAGGGCCACGCGGCTGACGGAGGCTGCGGCCACGGCCGTGGCGGCGCCAGAAAAGAAATTGCGGCGGTTCATGTCAGTGGCCTTGTGGGGTGGTGGAGGCTGCGGCGCCGGAGGTGAGGCCCTGCAGTGCGCCGGGCGAGGTGCCCGTCAGCGCCAGTTGCAGGTCGGTCTCGGCCAGCCAGAAGTCGCGCTGCGCTTCGATGGCGTTGGCCACGGCCTGCGTGCTGTTGCGTGCTTCGGCCAGCATGTCCCACACGCTGGCCAGCATGCCGTTGTAGCGCAGCGTGGTTTCGTCGGCGACGAGCTGGCGCAGGGGCACCACTTCAGCCTGCTGCTGGCGCGCCAGGTCGAGGGCCGTGCGGTAGGTGAGCCAGGCGGCGCGCACCTCGCTGCGGGCGCGCACGGCGGTGTCTTGCAGCTGGGCGGCGCTTTGCTCCACCTCGGCCTGGGCGCGGGTACGGGCTGCGCCGCCCCAGTCGAACAGGGGCAGCGGCAGTTCGATCTCCCAGCCGCGCTTGATGTCGCTGCTGCCGGTGGCGCGCTCGGTTGCGGTGTTGCGGCTGTACGCCAGGCCAATGTCGCCAAACAAGGCGCTAGCGCGGCTCCAGCCCTGGCGCGTGGCCTGGGTGTCGAGCTGGCGGCGCGCGGCCTGCACATCCAGCCGCTCGCGCAGGGCGGTGGCTTCGATACCGCCTGCGGGCAAGGGGGTGGCG
>NZ_JBWKYJ010000062.1:0-28304 GCF_059423685.1 Acidovorax sp. GW460-11-11-14-LB4
CCACCGCCCCCGCCCGTCACGCCCGCATTGGCGCCCGTGACGGTAAGGCCCAGGGCGCCGGTGATGCCGGTCATCACGCCCTGCACCGCCAGCTTCAGCACCGTGGTCTTGAACAGGTTTTTGATGCCGTCCCAGAACGACTTGAAGAAGCCCTTGCCCGCCTCAAACCCACGGTACAGGCTGTCGCTCAGGCCGTTGTAGATGCTGTCGTAAAACTTCGTCCACTCGTTGGCGGCCTCAGTTGCGGCCTTTGCCGTGATGGTGCGGTCGTACTTGGCGCCCAGCAGCTCGTTGCGCTCGCGCAGCGCTTCGATCTCGGCCTGCAGCGCGATCTGCTCGCGCGTCATGGTGCCGGTGATCACGCTGGCCCGCTCCAGCTCGGCCAGGGTGGCCTCCTTGGTCAAGATCAGCGCGCGGTTGCGGGTTTGCAGGAGCTGCAGCTGCGCGGCATCCGACAGACCGATCATCTCGATCTCTTCGCGCATCGCCTGGTTCTGCTCCACCAGGCTGGCGGCCGACTGCTCCATGGCCTGCACGACTTTGAGGCGCGCAGCACGCTCGGCATCGGCCGTCTTGATGAACTCTTCGCGCGCCTTGTTCTCGGCTTCGGCCGCCAGCATCGCCTCGATGTCCTGCCCGATCTGGATGGCTTGGACCTCAGTGACCTTGACCTTTCCGGTGCGGATCTGGTCCAGCACTTCGACGGCCTTCTTTTGCCCCTCGGTGAGTTTTTCGCCAGCGGCTGCTTCTGCCTGATAGCCAGCAGTGGCCTTGACCACGGATTCGCGCAGCGCGTCGAAGGGGTCTTTGGCCTCTTTGGCGGCCTTGCCAGCCTTTTCGGTGGTGTTGGCAAAGCCGTTGAGGTTGGGCTTTGCCTTGGCGGTTGCGTCACCTGCGGCCGCAGCGGATGCAGCCATCTTGTCGAGCGAATCGCGGAAGCGCTCGCCCACGGTAGGACCATCGAACACGTCGATCATGTCCTGGCCAGAGGCCTGCAGAGTGGCCCATGCGCTGCGGAAGTCGCCGCTGAGCGCTTGCACCAGGGCTGCAGCCAAGCCGCCCATGCCCTTGCCGATGGACTGCAGCACGCGCCAGGCGATCTGACCCGCGTCTGCCACGTAGCTCAGGCCCTTGATGGCGTCGGTGGTCCACTGCTTGATGCTGCCGTCTGCCACCAGGCGGCGCACTTCTTCACGCAGACCGCCCGAGCCGTTCATCATGTCCACCAGGGCCTGGGCACCCAGGTCCAGCGCGGGGATCATGCCGTTGGCCAATTCTTTCTTCCAGCCCTCACCACTGGTGCTCAGGCGAAGAAGGTTGTCGTCCAGGTTTGCGGCGGCCGCAGCCTGCTCGGTGGTGACCTTGGCTTGCAGGTCGCCGACCTCAGCCAGGTCATGCAGGAAGGGCAGCATTTGCGCGCCCTGCTTGCCGTACAGCGCCATGGCTACCGCAGCCTTGCCGGTGCCGTCTTCAAACCCAGCCATGGCCTTGGCTACGGTCTGCATTTGCTCTTCAGGCCGCATCAACTTGAACTTGTCAAAGTCGATGCCCAGGGCCTCCAGCGCCTTGCCTGCGCCCTTGCCCTCTTCGGTGGCGCTGGCCAGATTGGAGGCCAGCTTGTTCATGGCGGTGCCGATCTGCTCGGGCCCCATGTTGTTGAACTTGCCCACGGCCATCAGGCCCGACAGGGCTTCGACCGTGGAGCCGGTCTGCATGCGCAGATCGTCGAGTGCGGCGCCGGTCTCGATGGCGCCAGAAACGATGCCTCTGAAGGCTGCGATGGTGAAACCAGCGGCCAGGCCGCCAGCGATGGCGCCCGCCGTGGCGGCCACCTTGGCCTTCATGTTGTCGAAGGTGTCCTGAATCTTCTTGGACGCCGCCAGGGCGGCCTGCTCGGACTTGTCGAGCCCGCCCGTGTATTGGGCGTAATCCAGGCCGAGCTTGACCACCAGGGAGCCGAGTGCAGACATGCTGGTTACTCCTCTTTTTCTCTTTGTTCGCGGTCGGCTTGCAACACGGCGCGTTCCATGATCTGCAGGTCGTTAGACAGCGCGCGTCGCTTGCGGCGGCGGCAATGACGATCAATCCAAGCCTCAACAGCAGCCCAGTCAAAGCCGGTCCGCCACACGATCAGCCCTGCGGGTTCCAACGCCTGGCTCACGTGCTGCCAGCGAGGTGCAAGGGCCACGAAGGCCGCGACAACCGGCAGGTTCTCTGCGTACACACCGAAGGCCTCGCCCTCTGCAGGGGGGGCAGTGGCAGCGGCATCGATGCAGGCACGCACCTTGTCGATGTCGTCCGCACTGGCGCCCCAAGCCTCCATGGCTTCGAGCACGCTGTAGTCGGGCTCGAAGGTGCCGGGCGCTTCGTCGCGGGCACCCGCCCACCAGCGCGCGGCCTCAATCAGTTTTTTTCTTTGGCGCCTACGTTGTGGTGCCAATAGACCAGCATGGCCTCGCGCACCGCACCGGTGAGGCGCAGGAAGGACTCGAAGTTCTGCTCGTTGAAGGGGACTGGGACGCGGTTTTCGTCCACCATTTCCCAGCCAGTGAGCACGCGGCGCAGCAGTTCGACGTTGGACAGCTTGATCAGCTCTTCGCGGTCTTCTTCAAAGGTGCGTTTGAAGATGGCGACAAAGCTCTCTTCGCGCCAGCCGCCCTTTGGCATGGCGACTTGAACCTTGACGGTGGCCTTGAATGTTTCGTCGGGGGTAAGAATGAACATGGTGTGTGAGTAAGGAAAAGGGGGGAGAAAGCAAAAGAGCCACCGCGATGGGTGGCTCTTTTTCGGGGTGTGCACACGTGTGCACGGACAGGGATGGTTAGCGAACGATGATTTGCAGTTCGTCGTTGCCGTCCACCGGGTTGATGTCGAACGGCATGCTGATCATGGCGATGCTCTGGTCGTCCTGCAGCGTGAACGGCTTGCACTGCACGGCAGGCATCGCCAGCTCAATGATGTTGCCCGGCACAGTGCCGTGCACCAGGCTGCAGGCGCCCACAACGCTGTTGCGCACGATCTCGGCCCAGTTCTTGGTGGTGATGCTGGGCATCTCCATCGTGACGCTGCCCGAGGGCTGGCGGTCCGGGCTGTGGGGCGCCGCGCAGTTGACCAGCTCGCGCCACGTCAAAGAATTGGCGAGGTTGATGCTGAAGGCCGACATACACGCCGACAAGCCATGAAAGCTGAAGGTGGGCGTGTTGGTCTTGCCGACCGTCTTGGGCTGGATGAAGTCGCTGTAGTCCACGCCGGTGGGCATGGCTACTTCCTCGGTGGCGGCACTGTAGGTGCCCAGGAATTCGAACTTCATCACCGGGATGCCCTTGGCATTCAGCTCGAAGGACACCGTGCCCTTGGCATTGGTGATGACAAACTTGGTCTTGTCCAGGTAGCCATACAGCGTGAGGGTGGGTTCGCCTTCGCTGACCAGGTCGTAGGTCACGTCCGTGCCTGCGGTGATGGTGGCGGCAAAGCCGCAGGCCTCCAGCAGCAGGCCCCATGCGGGTTCAGTCCCTGCAGCACCTGCGCCTGCCAGTTCCACCTCGAAAGTGATCTTGCGGTGCTCGCCCACGGTGAGGCTACCGCTATTGCCCTTGTACGGGCGGATCAGGTTGCGCTGCACCTGCTCGGCCGTGATGGGCTCCGGCATCAGGGCGCGGCAAAGGATGGCATTGGCCGCTGCAGTGGGAAGTGCGTCGGTGCCAGCTGTGACTTCTTTCTTTGCCAGCAGCAGCATCTTTTTCATGGACTTGGCCATGGGGGTTCCTTTCAGGTCAGGGTTTCAGAAACGGCCGCTGCTTAGGCTGCTGCGGTGTTGTCGTCGGCCTCGGCCGGAGCCGGGGGCGGGACGCGGGTGCGCACGCCGGTTACGGGGTCACGCGTGTAGGTGCCGCCGATGCCGGTGAACTCATCGCGCGCACGCGGTGGCGTGGGCAGGTGGTGCGCTGGCTTTGCGGCTTTGGGGGTGGCGACGGGCGCAGCTGCGCCAGCCGCCGCAGGGGCTGCGGTGCTTTTTGCCATGGTGGCTCCAGGGGTGGTTAGTGGCGGGGAGTGCGCAGGCGCACGGTGAGGTAGCGGGCGAAGATCTCGGGGTCGGGCTCGTAGTCAGCGTCTCCCGCGTCGTCTTCATACTGGTAGGCGGGCATGGCCTCCAGTGCAGCGCGGAACGGGCCGCCACCGTCCAGGGGCAGCAGCACGTCCAGCTCTTCGATGGTGCGGGCCAGCACGATGAGGTTGACATCGTGCTGGGTGTACCCGCCGCCCGCACACCAGGTCTCTTCTGGCTTGCTGTCCACGTCAAAGACGGCAGCGGGCCATGGCGGATTGGGTGGCAGCTCCACCGCCCAGGTGTTGTCGAACGCCGGGGTAAGCGCTGCAGCGAGCTGCTGGTGAATGGTGCTCATGCCTTGCTTACCTTTGCGTGCTCTTTGTCCAGGCGGTCGGCCATCGCGTCGATGACCTCTTCCTTGCCCTGCTCCAGGGCGGGCTGCAGGAACGGGGTGGCCTGTTGCTTCTTGGTGCCGAACTCAGGAAAGCGCCAGTAGTACGGGTCGTCTTCGTAGCGCTTGACGATACGGCCGGTCTTATTGATTGCCAGCTTGCTATTGGTCTTTTGCTTCTTGGTCAGGTTGACGCCGTGCCGCACACCCAGGTTGTACTGGGCCGTGCCTGCCGGGGCCTGCGGCTCGCGCTTGATCACAATGTTCTTGATCAGTGCGCCGGTCTTGCGCAGCCCTTTAGCCTGAGCGATGCCGCGCGCCTTGCTGCGCAGTACGCCGCCTCCCGAGGCCACCATGAGGCGAGCTACGCGGGTTTCCATGCCGGTCTTGAGGCCTTGGAAGGATTGGCTCAGTTCGCCGATGCCGAGGATCTCGCTTTTAGCCATCGTTCATCCCCGTGTCACAGGTCAACACCATCCAGCCGCGCGCGTTGGCCAGGGGCTTGATGTGCTGGATATCGAAGACTTTGCCTCGGTGGCGCACGCGCATGGTTTCCTGCAGGTCGTCGCGCAGGCGTATCAGGAATTCCACACGCGCCACAGCCACTTCGCCGCCAGCGCTGGAGGCCTTGCGTTCTGCGCCGGAGTAATCCATGCGCTTGGCCCACAACGTTCTGTGCAGCACCCAGGCCTTCTGCATCCCGCCGGATGTGCCCTTGGCAACCTGCAGGCTGTCGATGTTGATGCGGGTGTCGAGGTCCTGCGAGTTCATGTCAGGCCCCCATGTTCCGGTGCATCCGCAGCATGTTGAATGCGCCCGCCTCTTTGCGCTCGCGGTCCTGCGCGCTGTTGTTGCCCACCAGGACGTCTACCAGCAGAAGCTGGGCGGCAATGATGTCAGGCTTGCAGACGATGCCGCTCGGGTCCGCCGCAGCCTCAAGGGCTGCGTCATCCTCATACAGCTCACCGTCCAGGAACGCGACAGCCTGGGCGTGCGCCTGGTCGATGGCATTGCCGATATCACCGTCCAGGCTATCGTCAAGCCGCAGGCGCAGGATGGCGTCGGCTGGTGTGGGTTTTATGGGCATGCCTTCGAGTCCTACTTCTTCGCAGTGGAGGCCCTGCGTTGTGCGGGGGCCTTGACTGCAGGAGCGGCTGCAGGCGCTGCAGGCTCGGTTGGCGCTGCAGCATCCGATTGCGCTGCGGGCGACTCAGGCGCAGGCGCTGCGGGTGCAGCACCGTCCGCAGCGATGGTCGATTCACCCTGCAGGCTGGACTCGGGGGCGGAAACTGCGGCTACGGCAGCCGCGATTTCCTCGGGCGTGCTTTTGGATGCATAGCCAGCCGGTGGATAGTTCACTGCCAGATAGCCCGCCGCCACAAACTCCTGGACGGTGGGACCATCGTCGCGCAGGGCCGTTCCAGGCGCCGCAACGCCCTCTTGCACGCGCTGGGCTGAACCGGCGTCGATGAACTGCTGGGCGCGGTGGCTGTCCAGGCGCACTACGTCGCCCGCGCGTGGGTCGGGCTTCACGAACTTGATCAACATGCTGATCTCCTGCTGATTGAGTGAAGGCCTCGGCCGAAGCCGAGGCCGCCGGTCTCCCTACCCGGTTGCGCGCGTAGTGGAGGCGGAGAGGCAGGGCGCGGTAGCGCCTCAGCTGTTACGGCACCAGGCCGAAGTCACCGTAGATGAACGCTTCGGGGCGGTACACCGCCAGGGCGAGGCGCTCTTCGGCCAGGATGGTCACCAGGTTCTTGACGAAGTCGTCTTCGTTCTCGGTGGCCACTTCCACACGGGCTTGCCAGCGGTCGAACACCTGAGCACCCATCTGGAAGGCACCGGCGAGGAACTTGTCCACCGCGATGGCCTGCGTGGCGACTACCGGGCGATTCCACAGCGTGGCGCCGATGACGCCCTGCGGATTGCCGATGATGTAGCGGCCGGTGTCGTCCTTGGTCAGCTCGATGCCTGCCCAGTCGATGGGATTGAGCACCAGGCCGGTGGATGGGTACTCGGCCAGCTCGGCCTGCAGCAGCGCGAGGCGCAGCTTGTCGATCTGGGTGGCTCCAGCCAAGGCCAGCGGGGCCACGTAGGCAGTGGCCTGGGGGATGATGCCCAACAGGTTCTGACCGGTGCCGTCGCCGTTGAGGAGCTGCAGCTCTTCCTTGTAGGCCAGGCCGTAGCGCCCACGGTGGTCGATCAGGCTCGCTAGTTGCGGTGCGTCGCTCAGGATCTGGCGCGAAGCCTTGAAGAAGTGCGCGATGACCTTGGCGGTGGTGGTGATCAGGTCGTACTTCAGGGTGGACTCAGGCTTCTTCGCGCCTTCCGCGACGGGTGCTGCGTTGTTGGTGAAGCCGGTTTCCTTGACGTACTCCAGCGCACTGCCTTCCATGGTGCCGGGCGAGATCAGGTCACGCACCGTCATGCGCCGCTCAGGCAATCCCAGTACGCCAGGCAAACGGGTGGTTTGCACCAGGTCACCGGCCGAGCCGTCTGCATCGGTGGTGAGGCCGGTGATGGCGGCATTCACCGGCATATCGACGCGGCCGCGTGGAGTGGTCTGGCCCAGGAAGGCCTTCACGCTCTCGCTTTCCACGAAGCGCTGGCCCAGGGACTGGTGCGGTGCGCTGGAGCCGTTGCCGCTGGCCTGGATCTGGGCGAGCGCTTGCTCTGCCGCCTTCAGATTGGCCTGAAGTTCACCTTGCTTGATCAGCATTTCGTCCACCTTCTCCTTGTTGGCGGTGGACATCTGGACGCCCTTGGAGGCTTCGGCCAGGGCCTTCTCCCCAGCCTCCTTCACCTGGTTGCTGATCTTGTCCAGCGCAGCCTTGATTTCGGTGGGGTTGAAGTTCTGCGTGTCGCCGAGGAAGGCGGCGCCGCCCAGGCCCAGGACGATATCCGGGTGGGCCAGCAGGAAGGCGTGAACGGGAGCCGCAACATCGACTCCCATGGCTTGGGCGCCGATGGCTACGGCGCAGAGAGCGATCACAGCGACCGCGAGAAATTTGCGTTGCATGGTGTGTTTACCTTTCAGGTGGTGGGTTAGGACAGAGAGAAATCACGGAGCACGGAGAGCACCTCGGCACCCTGTCGGGCCGGAGCGCGTTCGGTGGGATCGCCCGCACCGCTGCCAGCGGGATCGCCCGCGCTGGACTTGAACTCGGAGATGAGGCGCATGGCCTCGGACTTGGGGATGCCGCTGGCACGCAGAGCAGCCTCCAGGCGCCGGGCCGCGTGGGCCTGTGCCTTGGCGTCGCCCTGCCCCACCTGGTCGGAGGGCAGCAGTTCATCCGCGAAGCCTTGCTCGACAGCAGCGCTGCCGCCGATCCACGACTCCGCATCCATCAGCTTGGCGATAGCCTTGGTGTCAGCACCGGTGCGAGCCACGTAGATATCGGCCATGGCCGCATCGAAGGGCTCCAGCCAGTCGGCGGTTTCGCGCAGGTCGTTACGGTTGCCTGATGCGACCACCCAGCTGTTGTGCACCATGAAGAAGGCGGCGCGCGCGATCTGCACGGTGTCGCCAGCCATGGCGATGATGCTGGCGGCAGATGCCGCGACGCCCAGCACCTTGACGGTCACATCGCCCTTGTGCTCGCGCAGCAGGTTGTAGATAGCCAGGCCTTCGAACATGTCGCCGCCTGGGCTGTTGACGTTGACCGTGACGGGCCCCGCCCCCAGCGTGCGCAAGGCAGACGCAACGCGCCGGGCGGTGACGCCCTCACCCGTCCAGTAGTCGTAGCCGATGGCGTCATAGACGCTGATGCTGCGATCTTGCTCATCCTCAGCCGCTGCAGCCCGCAAGCCAGGATTCCAGCGCTCGAAGGCGCGGGGGAGGATCTCGCTGCGCACGCTGGCGCTCGGCCTGCCCATGGGGGCGGCCGGTAGGTTTTTCACGCTCATGGTCAGCCTTTCTGCGGCTCGGTGTCGTTGCTAAGGCCCAGCCAGGCGCGGATGGAGGCCCGCGCCTGCTGGTCGGTGGTGGATGCCTGGCCGAGGGCATCCAGGGTGGTCATGGCGGATTGCACGGTGAGCACCGCTGCGTTGCCGCCCAGTGGGTCGCGGTCTTCCAGCTCGCGCACTTCGTCGCGGGTCAAGATGCCGTTGTTGACCATCGCGGTGTAGAAGGCCGCTCGGCCCGCGCTGTCGGCCCGCAGCAGGCCCTCGACAGCGAACTTGGGGTAGTAGCGGGTGCGCTCACCGGGCGTGAGCAGATCCTTGCTGATCGCCTGCTCGATGCGCTTGAGCCAGGGGCCGAGCGTGAACATCAGGAAGGCGATCATCTGCTGCTCGATGCCGCTGCCCCAGCTGGTGGACTTCTCGGTGTGCCCCACCATCCAGGGCGGTGTGCGGAACCAGCGGCAGATCTCCTCGACGCTCCAGCCTCGGGACTCCAGCAGCTGCACGTCCTTGGGATTGATGGTCAGCGGCTTGACATCGATGCCGCCTTCCAGCAGTGGGGTCTGCCCCTTTTCCAGCAAGCCCAGGACGTTCTCGCGAAAGTCGTTGCGCTGCTCCTTTTTGAGGAAGTCTTTGAACGTGTAGTAGATGTTCTGCAACGCACCGTTGCGAAACACCTTGCCTGCAGCCTTGTCGGCAGCGATGGCCTGGCCGAAGACCGTTGCCCCGTACTGCACCACGCTGACACCGTTTTTGCCGTCCAGCGAGAAGCCCGGAATGGTCCAGACGCGGGCCGCTGGAATGATGCGGCGCGTGCCGTTTTCGTCGGTGTAGTGCCATTCCAGCACCACGTTGCCCTGGCGCTTGTGCGGGGTGATCCGGTCGGGGTTGAGGAACACCAGACCGACCAGGCGCCCGTTGAAGATCAGCTTTTCAGCACGGCCTGCGCCGCGCAGCAACATGGCCGAAACCATGGACTCCCAAAACACGGCCGCCGTGGCGTCGGGGTTGGGTACGTCATGCAACACGCTGTAGAGCGGGTGCTGCTGCGCAAGGCGCTTGCCGTTGGCCCCTGTTCGCTCGTAGATGCTGAGCGGCAAGGTGGCGATGGTCTCGGCGATCAGTCGCACGCAAGCCCACACAGCAGAGATCTGCAGCATGGTGCGCGGGCTGATCGTGACGCCCGTCGCACTGTCAGACCCGAGCACGGCAGCTATGCCAGGCAGATCGCTGACGCTGACACCTTCGCCGCCGAACAGCGCGGTGACGGCTGCGCGGATGCGGCCCTGTCGGCGTTGTGCGGTTGGTTTCTTCATGGATTACCTGCTGGTTTTGCGCCAATGCCTGCGGGCGCGGAAAAGAAGCCGTCCCGGTCGCCTTCGTCGGGGGTGTTGGCCAGTGCTCGGCCCAGTGCCATCAGCATGGAGATCACGCCGTCGATCTTGTTTTCGGGGCGCTCTTTCGTCGGCTGCATCAGCTCGTTGAACTTCGATTGCTTGACCACCAGGTTGCTGACCATCCAGGCCAGCACCGGGTTGCCTTCGTGCTGCAGCTGGCCCTCAAGCACCAGGTTCTCCACCTGGATCAGTGCCGGTGTGAAGAACATGGCGCGCTGCGCGATCTCGACCAGCGGCAGGCCTTCCTCGATCAGCTTGCCCGCGAAGTACATGGACAAGGCCGGATCGAATGCGATCTCCTGCACGTCAAATCGGCGGCAGTACATGCGCATATCGTCTGCCACGCAGTCGAAGTCGGTGAGTGCACCGTCTGTGACCACCACGTAGCCCTGCCGGGCCCAGCCTGCCAGGTGGGCGTTTCCGCTTTCCTGCACGGCCAGCTCGTTCAAGTACAGACGTGTGCACACGTTCCACACGGTGACGGGCTCGTGCACGCCATCGGGGCCGGGCCGCAGCACTTCGGACTGCCATGCGAGCGTGAGCGCTGCAAAGTCCTTTTTCTGCGCAAGGTCCAGGCCCATGTACACCCTGGAGCCGTCCGGGATGGCTGTGATGCTCAGCTCAGGCTCCGCGCACTTCTCCCAGGCCCGCATGTCCATCCACGGACTTTCACCGCTGACCCACACGTTCAGGCGCTTGGTCAGGAAGTTGGACAGCGCGCTGGGCATGGCCATGGCTTTGCTGGCCTGTGCCTGCAGCTCATCGAGCTGGACCGACTTGCCCAGGTTCGGGTTGGCCTTGATCCACACCGCCGGGTCGAAGTGGTCATCACCATCGTCCAGCGTGTAGATGATGCCGAACACCCGTTCGTCCTGAACCACCCGGTCCAGGATCTTGGTGACGTGCGTGCGCCGCTCGTAGCAGATGCCACTGCGGTCGGTGCCCGCCGTGGTGATGGTCCACAGCAGAGACTGCTCACGCGCGCCGCGCGCGCTGTCAATCACGTCATACACAGCTCGCGTCTTGTGTGCGTGCAGCTCATCGAGCAGCGCAAAGTGCACGTTCAGGCCGTCCAGCGTGCTGCCTTCAGCGGCCAGGGGCGCGGCCTTGCTGCTGGTGTGGGCCACCGTCAGGCTGTGCTGCATGATGGCAACGCCCAGGTGCGTGCGCAGGCCGGGCGAGCGCTCTGCCATGGCCTTGGCGTCATCGAACACGATGCGCGCCTGGTCGCGTGTGGTGGCGGCCGTGTAGCACTCGGCGCCGTGCTCACCGTCTGCGGTCAGCATGTAGAGCAGCAGGCCGGAGCCCTTGGCGCTCTTTCCGTTCTTGCGGGCCTCTTCCTCGTAAGCCTCCAGGAACCTGCGCAGCCGTGTTTCACGATGCACCCACCCAAAGACGGTGGTGAGGATGAAGCACTGCCAGGGCTCCATCTGGAGCTGGCGCCCTTCACGCGCCCACTTGCCCTTGATGTGGGGCAGCAGCTCAATGAAGGCGCACGGGCGCGATGCCCGCTCGGCATCGAACACCCAGGGCCAGTCTTCACTGGGCTCGCGCGCCAGGTCATCCACCTGGCGTTGCACAGCCAGGCGGACCCATTTGCAGGAGGGGATCGTGCCGCCGAGAACATCGCGCATGTACTGATGCGCGCGCTCGACGTATTCGTTCATCGGTGGGGATTGCTAAACATGGCGAAGCCTTGGGCTTTCGCTTCGGGTTTTGGGTCTATACCGGGCAGCTCAGGCTGCACGTAGTTGCTGGCCTGCACACGGCCACGGGCCGCAGGACTGAGGCCGAAGTGCATCAGGTAGCGGTTGAGCTGTTCGCGCTGCGACTTGATCAACTGCACGATCACGCTTTGCTGGGCGTAGCCGCTGGGGGTTACCGAGTAGCTGACCTCGTACACGGCGTCGGGGTAATCCATCCCCGCATCGACCTTGGCTTGCACCTTGCCGTTGAAAGAAGTCTCCAACTCGGCCAGCCGACCTGCAGCCTGGCAATAAAGCGCCAGGGCCGCACGGTCCAGACCGCTGATCAACCCCAGCTCTTCCAGCAGCGGCGTGATGCGCTTCCACTCCTTCCGGGCTTCGATCCCCAAGTGCTTCGGCGGGCTTGGGATTTCGATGCGTGGATTGATCCCGGCCGTCAGATCCAACGCCCGATTTTTGGTGCGGTCCGAGAGCGGATTGGGCAGCGGCCCCCGCGAGCCAAGGGCATGAACTTGTGCCATAGCAACCTCCAATGCAGAGCAGGGAGTACCCCCCCCTCCAAAACTATCGCGCGTAAAAATTTGACTAGGCGGTCGGTTTCCGGGGTGGCCCTCTCAGACTTTTACCCACCCCCTCCCCCTCTGCCCGGCTGGCTGCGTCATCCGTGCGGCGCAGCACCGTGACGGTCGAACACGCAGCCTCGGGCCAGCCGTGCGCGGTCCTGTTAGCCCACAGCACGCGCTCCCCGAGACGTGAAGGAATCGATGGATTCAGCCAGTCAGCGAAAGGCACCTCGACGGCAAGGAAGCCCGGGTATCTCGGGTGATCGCAGTGCATGTCAGCCCTCGCGGTAGTTGCCCCAGGCGCGGCGCACACCGCGCGCCGTCTCGGCCTTGGTCTTCTTGTCATGGCAGTCGGTGCACAGCGCCTGCTCATTGGTCTCATCGTCCGGGCCACCTTCCGCCAATGGGATGCGGTGGTCTCGGATGGTTGCCAGCGTCACGCGTCCATTGCGCTCGCACTCCTCACAGAGCGGCTGGCGCCTGAACAGATCAGCGCGCCTGGCCTGCAGCCTGCGTCCAGTGATGCGCTTGGTTTCCTTTGCCGCTGGTGCCCAGGACTTCTTCGGATGCTTGGGACAGCGGCTTGTGCCGTCACGTACCAGCACCCCGCAGCCGGGGTGACTGCAGGGGCGTGGGGCGGCAATGGGCACTAGCCCAATCCTTTCAACAGCGCCTGCAGTTGCCTGAGCTTCTGCAGTTCGCCCTCATCCTTTGCACGCGACTCCTCAATGGCAATCGCTGCGGTCTCGATCTCAGTGGCGACGGCGCGCAGGCTCTTAGCAATGCCAGCAAGCAGGTCGATTGCGGAGACTTCGCGGGAAGGCTGCGCGGCTGGGTTCGGTTGTTTCATAGGTGCAGGCTTGATGGGGGGAGAAATAGGCGGGGCAACCGCCTCACGGCGGAAACCACCCGAAGCCGACACGCGGACCAGCCCGGCGTCCTTCAGTGTCATCAGGCACCCAGTTAGAACGCGTATGTCCATGGAGCTACCAGTAGCGCGATTCAACTCCCGCGCCACCTGGAACGACGACCATTCCTCGCTGATGGGCACGTGCTCGAATACCTTGCGGGCGACGCTTGATTGGCCCGCCAACTTCTGTTGTTGTTTCTCAGGTGTCACGGTCGGGCCTTCCAAAAGAAAAACCCCGACAAGCTCAACACTTGCCGGGGTTCCCACTGATGTGTTGCGGGTGGAGGCGCAACAAGGACACAGTGCCTGAAATGTACCCAAAAGGTCTAAGGAGCAGAACTCCTTTCGCTGTCTATAGCGCCTTTGATTTCTCCTCGGATACACGGGCCGCAACCCGCTTGCGCTCATGCTCCTCGGCCCGCGCCTCCAGCCAGGCGGCGATGGCGTGATCGGCCTGCTCCAGCTGAGCCTTGATGGTGGACGGCGCCCGCTGCATTCGCTGCGCCGTGGCGCTGATCCCCAGGTCTTTCAGGTAGATGCACTCCAGCGTCAGGAACAGATGGCCCTTGCCCAGCTTCAGCGCGCGCACCGCCTCATCGGTCAGCGCTGCCTCCTCATCCTCCACCGGGATGGCCACATGGTTGTATGACCCACGGGACCACACCTCACTGGCAAGCACCGACCGAGTAGCGAAGCCACGCCCGCCACTGGCGCCGCGCGATGACCAGATGGCCCAGTTCTCCAGCCGCCGCTGGATGTGCTTAAGCCGAGCCATACTGCCGCGCCTCATCATCCGTCATCGGGAAAATGCACACGTGTGCACTACCAAACCGCACCAGGAACTGCGCCACCTGAACCATGCGCGGGTCTTTCTCACCAAACGGCGTGCCCACAACATGCCCGCCTTCCAGCGCATAGAAGCAACCGGGCTCACCACGCAGGCCACGGCGCACCAGGGCGAATGCCTCATTGCCGATGAGCGCGGCCCGATCCTCAATGGCCTGCCGCACATTGGGCATGCGCGACTTGATCACCTGCAGCCGCTGATCCACCAGCGCCTTCATGCCGTCCTGCGATTGCTGCTCTGACATAACTGCTGCTCCTTTCCGGGCCGTCCACCCGTCCACCATTTCTATAGACCTCACACACATAGGCGGAAGTCCGCACGCGCGAGCATGTGCACGCACACACCCACTCGCCTGCGCCCACATCAAGGGCGCTCTCGATTCATTCAGACAATGCAGCGGCCTCGACTGGTGATATGGCTCTATGGCCCACCGCCGCGCACTCCATGGCAAACCCTGGACGGCTGGACGGCACGCACACGCGTACACCAGCACCAGGGGCCTGAGCAGGTCTAGGGGCTACGTCATGGGCCACCCGCTCACGCGCAACGACATCCCCGCCACCACACCGCAACGCTGGCCGCGAATCGCGCCTCCAGACAGCGTTGCGCCATGGCGCGTTTCAAGCACCTGCGGCTTTTCCGGCGCCGTGCGCGCCGATCCCTGCCTACAGTGGTGCATAGTCGTCGTCCCCTACCCAAGGCGCTGCAGCTGCGCCCTGGGTGTCTTGCGGCCCGGCATCAGTGCCAGCGCCCTGCGCCGGTTCGTCGCCGTCCAGTTCCTCATCCTGCTCAAATGGCGGAGGCCACGCAGCTGGCTGCTTAAAGCCTCGCCTGCGCTGACCGCCCCCTTCCCTGGTGGGCTCCCAGCCGTTCTCAAACAACCAGTCCCGCACAGCGCCGTCCAGCATGTTGCTGGACTTGCCCGGGTCCGCGCCCAAGGCCTGCACAAGGTCCGGGATGGTCACAAACTGCGTGAGCACGCTCAGCCCTTGCGTGGCCTTGCCGTCCGCGTTGGAGATCCCCTCGCGCGTCAACAGCGACCACAGCCGCCCCTGCACACTGGTCTCCACTAGACGCTGGTCTTGCTCTGGCTTGAAGTAAAGGCGCTCCTCCTCGGGGTCCGGGTGATACCGCTCCCCGGCCTCGATGAGCGCCAAGGCCTCGGCAAAAAGCTGCCCTCGGAACTTCTGCAACCATTCCAGGTTCGTGCGTCCACCCACCAGCACCGGCCAGAAGCGCCGGTTGCCAGTGATGTCGAAGAGGTACTGGCGCTTGTTCGTGGTGCACCAGATCACGCACTGGCGCGGGTGCTCCTGCACATAGCGGCCATAGGCGCCCCGGTAGCGGTCTGTCTCGCTCGAAAAGAACGCCTTCACCGCCTCGCTGTCCGCGCGCCTGAAAGCCGTCATCTCCGACAGCTCATAGGCCACGATGCCGCTAAGCTGCTCCATGCCATCCTTGCCGCTGCCGATGTCGAAGTGGGTGTCTGAAAAGAACTCTTTGCCCACCAACGTGCGCACAAGCGACGACTTGCCGATCCCGCCCTTGCCTTCCAGCACAACCGAGTAATCGAACTTGCAGCCCGGCGTCATCACCCGGGCCACATGCCCCATCACGATGAACTTGGACACCAGCTGCAGATACCGCAGCCGCTTCGGCTTCAGCTCCTCGGGCTTCATGCCCAACACATGGATAAGCCACTTCTCCAACCGTGGCTTCTTATCCCAGACCTGAGCCCGCAGCCAGTCGCGGAATGGATGAATGCGGTTCTCATCGGCCGCCACGTTCACGGCCTGCTCGCAGGTCTGCGCGCTGGCCTCGCCCGTGCCGTAGTAGGTCTCCACGAAGTTCGCCAGGCGCAGCACATCGGCATCCACCAAGGGCCCCGGCGCCTCGCGCCACGGGAACGCCTTCACAGCAATTGGGCGCTCTCGCAGCTCGTCATACGCCACACACCCAGCCAGGCCCGGCGCACACCGCAGAGCCTCAATCAAAAGGCCCCGGCGCGGCCGAAGCAGCCACCGCCCGCGCAGTCGCAGCCGCGCCACTTCATCGTCCAGCAGGATGCCGAACGGGTCATCGTCGGCATCACCACCGCCGCCCCCACCTGGGGCCGGACTGGCGCCAGCCGAGGGTTCGCGATTTTTTGGCGGCGCGCCACCACCGGCTTCAGGCACAGGCGCAGGCGCCGAGACATCGGCCAGCAAAGCCCTTGCCGTGCCAAAGAACGCCAGCACGCGCTCACCATCCCATCCATCCGTCTCGATGGCGTCCCGGCAATCCCAGCCTGACGGCTTCACCCCGGGCTTGTCCACCGGCAGCAGCTGCACCGTGCAGCCGTGCGTGTCACGCAGCAGCGCACCAATACCCAGCATCGCCTTCATGCCCGGCTGCGCCTCAAAGGCCATGTACGGCTGGCGCTGCTTCAGCGCCTCCCGCTCTTCATCGGTGGTGCAGGCTTTCAGCTCATCGCGCGACGGCTTCTCGCGCAATGAATCGCAGTCGGGCCACATGATCACTGTGCACCCGGCCAGCCACTCCCACATAGCTTTTTGCCACGCGTTCGACCCGCCCGGCCAGCTGGCCACGCAATACACGCCTGGCGCAATCGCATCGAGCAGGGCCTGCAGGCAATCCGCCTTGCGCTCACCCTCCACCAGAACTACGGTGCGCCCGTTGGGCAGCTGCCCTCCAGGAAAGTACAGCGGCCGAGGGTCCGCCCAAAACCGCCACTTCCAGGTCTCGGTGCCATCGCGCAGACTGCGCGCATAGGTATACGGAATCGTGACCTTGTCGCCAGCACTGTCGATGAACCGCACCACAAACCCATACAGGTCATCACCCACCTGATAGCGCGCAGTGTGGTCAATGCGGTCCTTGTTCCGCTCCTTGGCCGGGTGGATGAAAGTGGGCTGCACATGGTGCGCCGGTGCGGGCTTGATGGTCTCCCACTTCTCCGACTCCTTGACAGGCTTGGGCGGTGGCACAGGCCGTGGTGGCTTCGGCGCAAGGGCCACGCCAGCTGCAGGCGCCATCACAAGCCCGGCCACGCTCTCCAGGCCATACTCCCGCGCCACCTGCACAGCCGCCTTGCCTTTCGACAGGTCGTGAATTGCCGCATACAGGTCCAGCAGATCGCGCCCACTCTCACCCGTAGAAAAATCCTTCCACAGCCCGCTCTCCACATTGATAGACAAGCTGCTGCCGCTGTCGCCCGACAATGACCCGCAGGTGTATTCCTTACTCTGCGGGTTGTACTTCCCATGCGGCAGCCACTCCTCCAGCAGAGATAGCGCTGTACGCTGAAGCGCGTCCGCAAGCTCGGCCCACTTGATAGGTGGCAATGGCTCCCGGCTCATGCAGCCACCGCCAGGCACACGCTACAAAACCCGGCGTCTCCACCACCGGCGGCATTCTGTTTCAGGGTCATGAGGTATCAGCCGCCCCATGCCCGCAGCACGCTGCTCAAGTCCACAAACCCATCATCCTGGCCATCCACCAGGGCGGCGGGCACATACTCGGCCACCGGGTTGTTGCGGTACTCCACCCGCCGCTTGCGCGCAATGCGCACCTGCCCTGCCCGGCTCATGTGCTTGACCGTGTGGGTCGCCGCCTTCAGGCCCACGCAGGCCACTGCAGCCATCTCGCGCAGGGTCGGGCCACGCTCAGGGGTCGCCAGCTCCAGGCAGGCATTGAACAGCGCCGTGCGCACCTCGCCAGCCGGTCTCATGCCGCACCGCCTTTGCCCGAAGCAGGCGCATTCCAACGCTCCATGGTGCGCTGGTGCTTCGCGTCCAGGTGGCGCATCAGGCCCTGCCCATCGGCCACCAGCGCCGCCCACTTGGCGCGCACATCATCAATCTCGTTCTTGCTGATCTGGCCATCCGCATCAGCGCTGGTCGCCGCAGTCACCAGGTCGGCAAACTCGCGCATCAGCTGCGCCAGGGCCTGCCCGGTAACCGCATCGCCATCGGCATTGCCACGGGGCAGCAGCACCAGCATGCCCCCTACCGCCTCAGCCACCCGCGTGGGGTAGTCCACCCCGTGGTCGCTGCCCAGCTCCACGCACATGGCGGCAATCTCGGCGGCATCCACCGCACCCAGCTTGTACTGGGGCGCAGCGCGCAGTTCCTTCTCCAGCGTGCTGGGCGACTTGCCCAGGCGGGCCGCTACAGCCTCCACGCCACCAGGGTAATGGCGCACCGCGCGCCGAACGGAATCAAGAACGTCCATCTGCTCCACCTGTCAAAACGCTACAGACACACACGGCCGCGCAGCAAGACACTGCGGGCCATGACAACGAGAAAAGAAAAGCGCACCACCACGCAGCCGCACAAAGCGCAGCGCACCTGCCCGCGCGCGGCACACCATGAAAGGGGTAAGGAGTCGGTCCCCGGCGGCGCGGCCTGGGGCGTGGTGAGTGCAGAAAGTGAAACGCTAGGCATGTGCAGCCCCGTGCGCAGACGGAGCGGCAGACGCTTGCACCAGCTCCGGCATGAACAGGTCCGGCCTCTCGACCTTGACCTGCGCCGGAATACCCCGCGCCAGCCAGTTCTGCACACGCTGTTGCCCGCCCTTTTTAGGCAGGTGCAACAGTTCAGCCACCTTCGACGGTCCACCCAGGGCGGTGATGATCTGGATGTCTTTTTGCAGAGCGTTCATGCCGCGATTTAAACACGGCGTTTAATAAAAATCAAATCGCCATGTTTAACAACGCGGTGTTTAGTGCCGGAACAATCACAGCCATGGCACAAATCCACTCAACCACCGAGAGGCTGTACACGGCAGCACGGGAGTTGCGGGATGTGACTGGTCAGTCTGCTGTAGCGCGATTGCTCGACATATCACCCCAGGTCATGAAGAACTGGGAGGCGCGCGGCGTCTCTGAAGGCGGCGCGCTCAAGGCCCAAAAGCACATAGGCTGCGACGCGAACTGGGTTCTGTATGGTGAACAACAGATGGCGTCTAGCGCTTGGACGCCACAGCCCGCAGCGCATGCAGTTCATGAAAAGACAGGCACCTACCACGTGGCAAAGACCTGGCCTTTCAGCACTTTCACACCCGACGAATACTTCAAGCTCCTCGATGCCGACTACCGGCAAAAGATCGAAGACCAGTTACTTGGCGCCATCACGCGCATGAAACAAGCCACGCAGCCCAAACTTGACAAACACGCCTGACCTGGGCGCAAGGGTGGGTGTATACCGTGAACTTTGTAACTAAAAAAATTCAGTCGGTCCACAAATCAATAGCATGATCGTCACGCACTCCGCGCACAACCCGCCTCCAATCAGCGAAGACTACGCTGTCCGTATGGAGGGGCCCGACAAAGGCTTAATCAATGCATGGATCACCGGCCTGGCGAAGCGTGTGGACGCGCCCGAGCTTGCGGCAAAGGCAACCGCAGGCGAGCTGCCCGTGCTCCCCTTTCGGGGCGGCGTTGAGGCTGCAATCAAGACCAAAACCAAAGTGGGGCACCTGCTGTATGTGGCCATGTGGCAGGGTCTGCGCGGTGAGGATCTGCAAGTTGACACCGATACCGAGCTGTCCATGACGTGCACCCGCACAGGCGTGCCCGTGCTCTACACCATGGACTTTGAAAAACTGCGCACCATCGCCTGACCAAAAGCGCTATGGCCCAGGAACAAGCCATTCAAAACGTTCTGGCGCAACGCCAGTTCGTCAAGTCTGCCCAGGTGCTCAGCGGCATCATCACGGGCATCGTGGCTGACGGCCAGCTGCACGACATGGAAATCCAGATGCTCAGCACCTGGATCAGCTCCAACCCTGAAGTTGCACAAAGCTGGCCCGGCTCTGCCATCGCCAGATACCTCGCCGAAGCGATGGCAGACGGTGTGATCACTCCAGAAGAGCGCGCCCATCTTCTGCAAACACTGCAGCAACTGGTGGGCTCCGACTTCGCAGAATCGGGCGCAGTCGAATCCGAGGTCGCTGCCCTACCCTTCGACGAAACTGCCGCCACGCCGCTCCAGAACAGTCGCATCTGTCTTACTGGCGAATTCGTTTACGGGACAAGGTCCGCATGCGAGCGCCTGGCAGAAAAGGCTGGATGCACACCGGTCGCTGCCGTAAGCAAAAAGGTGCACTACCTCATCGTCGGGACGAATATCTCCCCCCACTGGGTGAACACCTCCTACGGCACCAAGATCCTCCGCGCCATGGAGCTGCGTGAAGAAGGCCACCAGATAGGAATCCTTCGTGAACGCGACTGGCTGAACCTCCTTCAGCAGTCATAAAGACCCGCAGCACGCACACAGGCCCGCTCAATGCGGGCCTTGTTGTTTGCGCCTTGTTTTAAACATCGTGTTTGACTTGAAAATAAACATCGTGTTTAAATTCGCCCCACGTTCACCAAACGAGGGCCGAAATGCAAACCCAACCCACCCCCAGTGCACACGTGTGCACAACCCTGCCGCCGGGCAATCTGCCCATGCGGGACCCTTACTTAAACATCAGCGCGCCCACCATGCTGGCGCTGGAGAGCCAATGCGGCAGGGTGCGACAGTTTTTCATTCGCCAGTTCGCGGCCAAGTTCCCCCCGGTGCCCATCGGCACTTGGTCAATAAACGAGACGCGCATTGACGAGGACGGCGAAGCCTGGATAAAGAAAGATCAGGGTATCCACTACGTGGTGGACGACTTCGGCTTTCTGGCGCGGGTTGATGGCAACGGCGGTGCCGCATGAGCAAAGTCGCCACTAACCAGGCGCTGCTCAAGGCCCTGGGCATCGACCAGCCACTGATCACCGCCGTGCAGATCAACATGCGGCACGGCAAGCTGCCGGTGGTCACCATCGAGCGCCATATCGCCAGCGACTCCATGCTGAAAGAGGTATCGCACTTCGACCTGGTGCTGCGCGAAGAGGCCGAGCCAGCACCAGCGCCCGCCCCCGCGTTTGACCTGGATGCCATGTGCGCATCTGCCCGCCAACGCATGGCCGAGACCGTTGCGCTCTCCACCGGCTATGCACTGGGCCAGCAGTTTGCGGAGAGCAGGCAAATCCGCATGCGCCTGGGCAAAGCCTGCGAGCGCTACAGCGCCGAGGCCAAGCAAGCAATCGGACGAATGGCCTTTGACACGTACATCAAAGACCTTGTGCGGGACATGAAGACCAAAGGCGTGTTTTCCCGGCTGGCTGGCTTGTCCGCTTTGGGTGGTGTGACCAGCCCTGGCCTCGCCAAAGCGCTGACCGACGCCCCCCGCTTCAACTCCATTGGTTTCGATTTTGGGAGGGACAACAAATGATCCCCTGCACCATCACCGTGGGCGCCCTCACCTACGCGGGCCTCTTCCCCAGCACCTGCGCGGCAGTGCTGGACGCCATGGAACGCTTCCCCAGCGCCACCCGCATCACCGCGAGGCCACTGCAATGAGCGCCCCCATCCAGCTCATCCGCCTGCGCACCCGCCGCACCCGGCACCAGGGCCTGCGCATTGCCGCACGCATTGGCATGTTCGCCCTGTGCGCTGCGGTGTTCCTCACCGTGTTCGCCTGGGTGTACCTGCACCTGCCCCGCTGACAAGGATGCCCGCCATGCCCACGCAAACCAGCGCCATCACGCTGCGGGTACGCGGCCTGGTCACCAGCAGCGTCTACCGCTTCACCCGCCACGGCCTGCCCGTGGTGGAGCTGGAGATAGCAGACCGCGCCACCGGCCAAACCGTGTGCATCACACACCGCTACCCCAACGGGGGCACCGCCAGCTGCACCGCAGCGCGCGCCCTTGCCGCTCGCATGCGCGGCCAGCTGGCCGACCTGCAGGCCATCAACCCCAAGTTCAAAGCCAAGCGCCTGGAGTGCGAGGCCGACCTGATCAACCCACCACAAACCGGCGCAGAGCGCCTCGACCTTCAATGACCCAATCCACCCACGTCATCGGCCTCACCGGCCCCATGGGCAGCGGCAAAGACACCGTTGCAGACTTGCTCACCACCCACTGCGGCGCCCACAAGATGGCCTTTGCCGACGCCCTGCGCGCCGAGATCGTAGAGGCCTACTGCATCGAGCACGTGTACCTCACCCGGCGCGAAACCAAAGAGCACCCGCTCAGCGCCCTGGCGCTGTCCCGCTGCCTCGACACCGCATTCGTCGGCCGCATGCTCATCCAGCACCAGCTCTTCAACGACGGCCAGCTCGACTTGGAAGCGCCCCGCAGCCCGCGCCAGATCATGCAGTGGTGGGGCACCGAATACCGCCGCGCTGCTCAGCCCGGCTACTGGGTCAGCAAGGCCGCGCAGCACATCCACTGGCGCCATAAAGCCATGGGCGACCGCCTCATCGTCATCACCGACGTGCGGTTTGAAGACGAAGCCAACCTGGTGCGCGGATTGGGCGGGCAGATCTGGCAGATCAAGCGCCCCGGCTGCGACGTGCCAGCCAGCGCCCACGTGAGTGAAGTGACGGGCGAGGCTTTCACCCCCAACCTAGTCATCAACAACTGCCACGACATGCGCCACCTGCAGCAGCTGGTGCTGGGCGGCTACCTCGCGCACGCTTGCCGTGTGCCAGGCCTGCGCGTGGAGGTGCCAGCATGACCCGCGCCCGCCCCACCCGTGGCACCGACAGCATCACGCTGGCCAAGCCCAACGAAACCAGCGTGCACATCGTGCGCCCCAAGCCAGCACCGCTGCGCCAGGCGGGCCTGCAGCCCATCGGCACCACCACCACATCGGCACACGGCAAGCCCCTGATCAGCCCCGTAGCCAGCCAAGCCGAGCTGCAGGCCCGCCGCAAGAGCGAACGCCTGGAGATGGCCACCGACTGCACCCCCGTGCGCAACAGCACCCAGCGCGGCAAGCCCTACACCTGCCCCGAGCTGCGCACCAACCCCTACCGCCCAGGCAGCGCCGACGCTTTCAGCCTGCCCAGCCGCACCAGCTTCGCAAAGAAGGGATGAGCACCATGGCAACCGCAGAACACGACACCGTTACCCAGGCCCTGCCCACCCCAGGCGCAGGCCCGCAGATGCGCATGGTGGAGGTGGCCCTGATTGAAGAGAGCCTCACCAACCCCCGCAAGCACTTCGACCAGGTCAAGCTGCAGGAGCTGGCCGACAGCATCAAGGCCACCGGCGTGCACCAGCCCATCCTGCTGCGGCCGCTGCCCGGCACGCGCCTGGCAGAAACCTTTGGGTTTCGCCGCCAGGGCGCCCCCCTGCCCGCTTACGAGCTGGTGGCCGGTGCCCGCCGCCTGCGCGCCTGCCGCCTCGCCAAGGTGGCCGAAGTGCCCGCCATGATCCGTGAGCTGACGGATGACCAGGCACTGGAGATCCAGCTCATCGAGAACCTGCAGCGCGTGGACATGAGCGAGCTGGAGGAGGCCGAGGGCTACCGCGCCCTGATGGAGCACAGCCACCTCACCGTGGAACAGGTGGCAGAGAAGATCGGCAAGGGCGACAGCAAGAGCAAAGGCAAAAGCTACGTCTACTCCCGCCTCAAGCTGCTGGACCTGTCGCCCGAGGCCCGCAAGGCCACCGAGGAGGGCCTCATCGATGCCAGCCGCGCCCTGCGCATCGCCCGCATCCCTGATGCCAAGCTGCAGGCCAAGGCACTGGCAGAGGCATCCCGCCGCAACCATCGCGGCGACTTCGCCACCGGCGTGCGCGAGTTCGAGGCCTGGCTGCAGATGAACGTCATGCTGCGCCTGGACAGCGCCCGCTTCAACATTACAGCGGTGGACCTGTGCCCCGGCGTCGGCAGCTGCAAGGAGTGCCCCAAGCGCACAGGCGCAAACCCGGATCTGTTCGCCGACGTGAACAGCCCGGACCTGTGCACCGACCCCGCCTGCTACCACGCCAAGGAGGCTGCACACACCACTGCACTGCGCGCCCAGGCCGAGGCCAAGGGCATGCGCGTCATCGACGGCAAAGAGGCCAAGGCCATCACCAGCGCTTACAGCAGCCAGATCAAGGGCTACTCGCGGCTTGACTCCACCCACTGCTACCCAGACCAACAGCCCGACAGCTTGCGCAATTTGCTTGCCGACAGCCCGGTGGAGGCCGTTCTTATCGAGCACCCCACCACTAAAGAGCTGATCGAGGCCGTGCCCACCGAAGAGGCCGAAGCCGTGCTGGTGCAGCGTGGTGTGCTCAAGACCACCGAGAAGCAGATCAACCTGGAAGAGCGCATCACCAGCCTCAAGCAGCAGTCAGCACACCGCCAACGACGTGCAGCAGGCACTGCGCTGTACAAGGCGCTCACCCAGGCTGCACACAGCACCCCACAGCCCGCCAGAGTGCTGGCTGATGCCGAGCTGCTGCGCGAGTGGCTCAAGCTCAAAACACGCGACATGGACGCCCAGGATCAGCTCACGGTGTGCTCGCTGCCCGAGGTGGAAGACGAGAACTGGGAGGCCACGCAAGCCCGCGCCCTTGCCCGCATTGATCGCGCCACCGATGGCGAGGTGCGCAGCTGCATGTTGGCCTGCCTGCTGGTAGAGAACGCCTACCGCTATGGCGAAGACGACGGCACCGCCATGGTCCAAGCCGCAGCCCGCGCCCTGGGCCTGGACGCGCACGACATCGAGGCCCAGGCGGTGGCCCGAGAGAAAGAAGAACTGGCCGAAGCCATCGCCAACCTGCGCGCCGCCATCAAAGCCCAGACCAAACCCGTCAAATCTGCAGCCCCGAAAACCGCTTCTACCCCTAACCCCGCTGCGCAAGCTACTACTACGCGCGCGGGAGAAAAGATCAAAGGGGCCAAGGGCAAAACCACCCCCGCTGCGCAAGCCCGCGCTACCGCGCCCAAGACCACGAAGGCCGAGGCGGCTGCGCAGATCGCCGCTGCGCTTGCCGAGGCCGAAGGGAACCAGGACCAGGCGCCTGCGGCGCATGGCAACGAAGGCGCCCCCGCTCCTGCGGGCGGTGGCGCGGGTGACGCTGAGCCCAGCAACAGCGCCGCGCCGGTAGATCCGTCGGTCGCGAGGCCATTCCCAGGCGGTCGGCCCGAAGCAAAGGCGACCGACTCCGCAGCTGCGCCCGGTGGTGAGGCCAGTGCAGGCGTGAAGACAGGGGCAGCAGCTAAGGGGGTGGCCGAGGCTCTGCCTGAGATCGACAAGGACACGATGGTGCGCATCAAAGAAGACGCGCGCGGCCCAAACGGCAAACGCCTCAAGACCTGCGGCCGCGTGTGCTGGGTGGCCAAGGGCGGCACCAAGGACCTGGTGCTGCACTACGGCCCCAAATTGAATGAGACCGTTCTCAACATAACCAGCGCGGACGTAGAGCCCTACAAGGCAGATCCCCTGATTGGCAGCAAGGTGCGTGTGCTGTCCAACCCCATAGCCATGCATCGCAACGAATACCGCTGGCGCCAGGGCACGGTCAAGGCCTGCACCGCCGATGGCTGGGAAATCATGTTCCCCGGCGTGAAGGGCGGCGTGGCCACGTTCATGACCTTCGGCACCGAAGAGCTGGAGGTGCTTGAATGATCAGCAAAGCCATCAGCATCCGCCAGCCCTGGGCCCGGCTCATCACCATGGGCTACAAGCCTGTGGAAAACCGCACCTGGCACACCCACTACCGTGGCCCCGTGGCAATCCACGCCAGCCAGACACTTACCTGGGCCGACTACGACCACTGCGTCAACTTCCTGTGTAGTGAACCCAGCCTGATCCACATCATTGACGCGCTGCCAGATCCCAAGGATCTGCCGCGCGGCGGCATCGTCGGCAAAGCCAACCTGGTGGCGTGCACACGCTTCCATGAGTCGCCGTTCTTCACCGGCGAATACGCCCACGTGCTGCAGGGCGCCGAGCCCGTGCGCTTCCAGCCCTGCAAGGGCGCGCTGGGCTACTTCAAGTTGCCGCAGGGAGTCGTGCCGTGAAGGCCGCACGCTCTACCAGGATCGCCCCCAGCGCTCCAGCTGCGGCACCCGAGCGCTGCGCGGCTTGCACTACCCCAACGCGGTGCAAGGCCCCGGCGCTAGGCACAAAGGGCAGCGCTTGTGTAGGCCGCGCCGCCGGAGCCGACAACTGCGACTGCCTCAACGCCTGCGGCGATGACCCCTGGCTGAAAGATGGCCGCTCTCAACCCTGCGCGCAGCGCAAGGAGGATCTGCGCCGCGATGCGATGGACCAGCACAGCTTCAACGTGCGCTGGACCTACGTGGTGCCCCCAGCGAACAACCGGCGCCTGGTGATCACCCAGCGACAGGACGGGGTGTTCAGAGCCAACAGCCTCAGATCGCACGGGCACTACTACGTCTCGATTGAACAGCTCGACCCCGCAACGTCGCGCTGGATACACGTGGACGGCTCCACAAGGGGCGCATTCCCTGCTTTCGATACCGCCCACCAACGGGCCAGCGATATCTGGTTTGGAGAGTCTCAACAATGACCCACGGCCGCAAGAAACCCCGCCAGCGCCGCGACATGCGCTCCCCCTTCGTTGTCGCGCTGATGCGCGCCACAAAGCACACGCCCGAAGAGCTGGCGAGCATCATGGTGCCCACGCGCGCCTGCCTCAAAGCCGTGCGCGAAGGCGTGGCCACGCAGCTGCAGTTCGAGGTGCTGCAGTCCAGCATGGTCATCGCAGAAGCCATCGAGCGCAGCGGCATCGTGCGCGGCCTGGCAGACCACATCGCCAGCGCCCTGCAGGCCTGCAGCGCCATCGAAGCCCGCGCGCTCACCTCGGGTGCATGGCGACAGACCGCCCTCTACTTCCAGGAGCTGGACGCCCTGGCCACCGCCGTGGATCTGCACGAATACCAACTGCAGCAGCTCAGCGCTGGCGAGCTGCACCGCATCGTGAACCACGTGAAGGCCCGCACCGCCAGCACCGGCGGCAACGTGGTCCGTATCTCAGAAACCGACCTGGCCTTGATGGCCGCATAACGGATTAACCATGACCAATCAAAACGCCCTCACCGCCATCCACCGCGCAGCGCTCAACCTGGTCACCGAGGCCTGGCGCTGCGGCGTGGTGGTCACCATCGAGACCACGCCTCACCAGCCCCTGGCAATGGGCAACTACGACATGAGCGTGTCAGTGCGCGAAGCCCGCCGCGTGCCCCCGTTTGCAGCCGACTACAGCGCCCGCCTTGGCACCGAGCTGCTCGGGGTCGCTGCGACCGCGCAGGCCCAAGCCAAGCGCATCATCCAGGGAAACGGTGCCCCCAGCGACCTCGCCCAAGATCGGCGCGATCTGCCTGACACCCTGAGCGTGCTGCAGCATGCCTTACAGCACGGGCTGGCGTCTCTCACCGAACCCAGCTCCCTTGACTACGCGCGCGAGCTGCAGGCCCTGCGCAAGAAGGTGGCCACGTATGAGGCGCGCGATGCGCTGGGGCTGGTTCCACCTCCAGCTGGTGAACTTGGCCCGGACGGCAAGGAATGGGCAAAAACAGCCGCTGGCTATGACCACGTTCAGGCAATGCTGCCCCGCGCCGATGGTGAAGCCAGAGGGCCATTCTGGTACGGCTGGGCGCTGCGCGGTGCCTTTGTGGCGGGAGCAGAGTGGCAGGAGGCGCGCAACCCGCAGACGCCGACAGCCACTTACTTGCCCCTCACTGCCGCCGAGGCGCGCGACCTGACCTGCATGCTTGCCGGTGCCCCTTGGCCCGACGAAATGCTGCCCGAGCTGCAACGCCTCCTGGGCATCTACGACAGCCTGCGCGCGCGCAATCAGCGTCCGGTTGATCCGGCCACGCTGCCGCGCAAAGTTGCCAAGGAGGTGATGAAAACGGGTCTGCTGCCAAACACCATGCCGCCAGCGGCAGCGCAGGAGCCGGTGAAGCGGGTGTTCATCGTGGCGACTGGCGAGGAACACGAAGGCGAGGCAACTTACACGCGCCATGACGATGCGCCGCCCCCGCTGTGCGACTCGGAATGCCTCTACGCCGCCCCACAGCCCGCTCCGACAGCGGAGACGGTGGATGCGCTGAAATTACTTGCGGAAGTGGCGGCATGTTTCACCCGTGACGATGACCTGCCAGATGGATTGCTAACTCGCATCGACGCAGCACTGGCTTCATATCGGGCAAAAGCCGCATGACCATCGACTGGTACACCGCCGACAAGGCCTACCAGGGCCACCACAGCCACTGCAACACATGTAGGGCTGCAGGCGCCCGCCCCGGCCAGCTGCAGCGCTGCCCTGCTGGACAGGAGCTGTGGAACAACTATAACCAGGCGGGCACACCGCCGCACCTGCTGCCACCAGCCGCAAAGAAAGACCCAGCAACATGATCGGCACCACCCCCGTGGCCGAAGGCCACACCCTCACCATCGAGCAGGCTGCCGAAGTCCTGCAGTGCGACACAGACACCGCAGCGGTGCGGTTCAACAGCGGCGAGCTACCAGGCGTGAAGTTTGGCCGCCGCTGGGTCATCCCCGCCCCGGCATTCTTCAAACGGCTGAACGAGCTGGCCCTGGAAGAGGCTGATCGGCGGCGAGCAGAACTTGCAGGATTGCGAGCGAATGCAAGGCTTAAGGCAACCACCTCGCAAGTCCTACTACATGGAAGCACTACCTCAAATCCGCGTGGACGGCGCAGAAAGCCACTGCCCCAGCTACCCCAGCT
>NZ_JBWKYJ010000063.1:0-28298 GCF_059423685.1 Acidovorax sp. GW460-11-11-14-LB4
CCGGTGCCCCCGCTGTGGCCACCACGCCGCCCACCCCCATCACCGCCGAAGGCCCGCTGCGAGACGCCGTGGATGCCTGCCAGCGGCTCGCCATCAAGCAGGCACTGGCACGCCACCAGAGCAACTGGGCCCAGGCCGCGCGTGCGCTGGAGGTGGACGCGAGCAATCTGCACAAACTGGCGCGCAGACTGGGCCTCAAATAGACAACCAAAATTGATAGCAATCAGCGCATGAATTTCTAGCGCTTGCGGCACTTTTCATTCAATTTCTTGCCCGGCACCCGCCACAGTGCTCCACCGGCCCGCGTTGCGCCACAATCGGCCCATGCTGACCCTCCAGGACATCCGCGACGCCGCCACCCGCCTACAAGGCCAGGTGCTGGACACCCCCTGTGTGGAATCCAAGACGCTCTCGCAGATCGTGGGCGCGCAGGTCTTCCTCAAGTTCGAGAACCTGCAGTTCACCGCGTCCTTCAAAGAGCGCGGCGCCTGCAACCGGCTCACGCTGCTGACGGATGCTGAGCGCGCACGCGGCGTGGTGGCCATGAGTGCGGGCAACCATGCGCAGGGCGTGGCCTACCACGCGCAGCGACTGGGCCTGCGCGCCGTGATCGTGATGCCGCGTTTTACCCCCGGTGTGAAAGTGGAGCGCACGCGCGGTTTTGGCGCCGAGGTGGTGCTGCATGGCGACACCCTGGAAGAGGCACGCGCCCACGCCTACGCGCTGGCCGATGCGCAGGGCTTGACCTTTGTGCACCCGTATGACGATGAAGGCGTGGCCGCCGGCCAGGGCACGCTGGGCCTGGAGATGCTGCAAGCCGTGCCCGACCTGGACACGCTGGTGATTGCCGTGGGCGGCGGCGGGCTGATCTCGGGTGTGGCGACGGCGGCCAAGGCGATCAAGCCCGGCATCGAGGTCATCGGCGTGCAGACCATGCGCTTCCCGGCCATGGTCAACGCGGTCAAGGGCACGCACCACCCGCAGGGCACATCAACAATAGCCGAGGGCATTGCCGTGGGCACGCCGGGCAAGATCACGCAGGAGATCGTCAAGCGCCTGGTGGACGACCTGGTGCTGGTGGACGAGGGCGACATCGAGCAGGCGGTGCTGATGCTGCTGGAGATCGAAAAGACCCTGGTCGAAGGCGCAGGCGCCGCCGGCCTGGCGGCGCTGGTGCGCTACCCCGAACGCTTCCAGGGCAAGCGCGTGGGCCTGGTGCTGTGTGGCGGCAACATCGACCCGCTGCTGCTGGCGGCCATCATCGAGCGCGGCATGGTGCGCTCGGGGCGCCTGGCGCGCATCAAGGTCAGCGCACGCGATGTGCCCGGCGTGCTGGCGCGCATCACCGCCACCGTGGCCGACGCGGGCGCCAACATCGAGGAAGTGCACCACCAGCGCGCCTTCACCATGCTGGCCGCGCAGAACGTGGAGATCGAACTGGTGCTGCAAACCCGGGGCAAGCCCCATGTGGATGAGGTGCTGGGACAGCTCCGCACGGCGGGCATGCAGGCCGACCTGATCTGAGAGCCTGTTCATAGAGACCACAGGGTTTTGCCCATGCACAGGATCTCGCGGCTAGAATTGCGCAAGTTTTAAGCATCTGGAGCCCACCATGTCTGACCACAACACCTCGCACGCCCCCGCAACACCATCGAACGACCCTGTGGAAAACGTCGTTCACGTGGTCCCCGTGGTGCTGCCTGTGGTGGGCGGCATCATGATGTTCCTGCTGGCGTTCATCGCCGTGATGATGGCCTGACTGCTCCGGCAGGCCTCCACCACAGCCCCGCAGTGCGGGGCTTTTTTTCGTCCAGCCCCCACCCCATCCTCGTTTGACCTGGAGAACCCCCATGAGACCCGGACACGCACTCGTACTCTTTTCCGGAGGCCAAGACTCCACCACCTGCCTGGCTTGGGCTCTGGAGAACTTTGCCCATGTCGAAACCATCGGCTTTGACTATGGTCAACGCCACCATATCGAACTGCAGGCGCGGCAGACTGTGCTGTCGTCGCTGCGCGCGCAGTTTCCACAGTGGAACGCCCGGCTGGGCGATGACCACATGCTGGACCTGGCGGTCCTGGGCCACATCAGCGACACGGCGCTGACGAGCGACACCGAGATCCAGATGACCGCCGCCGGCCTGCCCAACACTTTTGTGCCCGGGCGCAACCTGCTGTTCTTCCAGCTGGCGGCCGCCGTGGGCTACCGGCGTGGCCTGCACACTCTGGTGGGCGGCATGTGCGAGACCGACTTTTCGGGCTACCCCGACTGCCGTGACGACACGCTCAAGGCGCTGCAGGTCGCGGTGTCGCTGGGCATGGGACAGCGTTTCACCTTCGATACCCCACTCATGTGGCTGGACAAGGCCGAGACCTGGGAGCTGGCCCGGGCCCTCGGTGGGCAGACACTGGTCGATCTGATCGTGAACGACTCGCACACCTGCTACCACGGCGTGCGCGACACGCTGCATGCGTGGGGCTACGGCTGCGGCACCTGCCCGGCCTGCGCGCTGCGCAAAAGCGGCTATGAGCGCTGGAGCGGTGCCACGACCGCCTAGCCCCAAAGTCCACGAAGATGGGGGCAAGAACCATGCATAAACCTATGTTATTTTTGCATGGTTTTGACCCCTGTCTGACAGACAAACCGGCGGCAGATTCATAAAATTGACATCCCAGCCGACCCGCGGAATCCGTGGAACTAGCCTCCACCCGTGGGGCTGACACACGCTCCCGCCCGCCGACTGAGCACGAAAGCCGTTTTTTCAAAGGCAGCGCTCAGCACCGCAACTGCGCCAGGCCTCGCCGTGACCCGCCCGGTCCGCTTCCTTTGAAAAAACGTTTTTTCAACTTAGGAAGCTCCCCGATGAACGCACCCACGATGCAGGGCCTGAATCTCAACGCCCCCGCTTACGTCAAAAACGCCCGGCTGCTCGCCTGGGTGGCCGACATGGCCGCCCTGTGCAAACCCGACAGCATCTACTGGTGCGATGGCTCCAAGGAAGAGTACGACCGCCTGTGCCAGCAGCTGGTCGATGCCGGCACCTTCAAGAAGCTGAACCCCGCCAAGCGCCCCGGCAGCTTCCTGGCCTGGTCTGACCCATCGGACGTGGCCCGCGTAGAAGACCGCACCTACATCTGCTCGGCCGCCAAGGAGGACGCCGGCCCCACCAACAACTGGATGGCTCCCGCTGAAATGCGCGCCACGCTGCAGCCACTGTTTGACGGCTGCATGAAGGGCCGCACCATGTACGTGGTGCCGTTCAGCATGGGCCCACTGGGCAGCCACATCGCTCACATCGGCGTGGAGCTGACCGACAGCGCCTACGTGGCCGTGAACCAGCGCCTGATGACCCGCATGGGCAAGGCCGTGTACGACGTGCTGGGTGTGGAAGGCGAGTTCGTGCCTTGCATGCACACCGTGGGCGCGCCCCTGGCCGAAGGCGAGAAGGACACGACCAGCTGGCCTTGCAACCCCAAGGTCAAGTACATCGTGCACTACCCCGAAACACGCGAGATCTGGTCCTATGGCTCGGGCTACGGCGGCAACGCGCTGCTGGGCAAGAAGTGCCTGGCCCTGCGCATCGCATCCACCATGGGCCGCGACCAGGGCTGGTTGGCCGAGCACATGCTCATCCTGGGCGTGACCAACCCCCAAGGCAAGAAGTACCACGTGGCAGCGGCCTTCCCCAGCGCCTGCGGCAAGACCAACTTCTCGATGCTGGTGCCTCCCGAGGCGGGCTTTGCCGGCTGGAAGGTCACCACCATCGGTGATGACATCGCTTGGATCAAGCCCCATGCCGATGGCAAGATGTACGCCATCAACCCCGAGGCTGGCTACTTCGGCGTGGCTCCCGGCACCAACATGCACACCAACCCCAACTGCATGCGCAGCCTGGACAAGGACGTGATCTTCACCAACGTGGCCCTGACGGACGACGGCGATGTGTGGTGGGAAGGCATGGAAAAGGACACGGGCAAGCTGCCCGACCACCTGATCGACTGGCAAGGCAAGGACTGGACGCCCCAGATCGCCAAGGAAACTGGCGCCAAGGCCGCCCACCCCAACTCGCGCTTCACGGTGGCTGCCACCAACAACCCCGCACTGGACGCCCAGTGGGATGACGCCAATGGCGTGGCCATCGATGCCTTCATCTTCGGCGGCCGTCGCTCGACCACGGTGCCCCTGGTGACCGAAGCCCGTAGCTGGACCGAAGGTGTGTACATGGCTGCCACCATGGGCTCCGAGACCACTGCCGCTGCGTTTGGCGCCCAGGGCGTGGTGCGCCGCGACCCGTTCGCCATGCTGCCGTTCTGCGGCTACAACATGAGCGACTACTTCCAGCACTGGCTCAACATGGAAGGCAAGATTGCCGCCACCGGCAAGGCGCTGCCCAAGGTGTTCTGCGTGAACTGGTTCCGCAAGGACGAGGCTGGCAAGTTCGTCTGGCCCGGTTATGGCGACAACATGCGCGTGCTCAAGTGGATGATTGACCGCATCGAAGGCCAGGCCCAAGGCCAGGAAACCATGTTCGGCGTGGCCCCGCAGTACGCAGAGATCAACTGGACGGGCCTGGACTTCAGCGCCCAGAAGTTTGACGCCGTGACCAGCATCGACAAGGCGGCCTGGGCCGAAGAGTTCAAGCTGCACGATGCGCACTTCGAACAGCTGGCTTATCACCTGCCAAAGGCGCTGCTCGATACCAAGGCGCAACTGCAAAAGCGTTTGGCAGTCTGACGCCTGACACGCCTGACGCTGCGACATTCAGTCTAGGAAGCTGACCATTCAAAGCCGTCCCGCTCTTGCGGGGCGGCTTTTTTTCTCGTGCGGACACTGCAAGAACACACTGCACGCGGGGCGCAACGGGGCATAAAAAAAGCCGTGGCGTTGGCCACGGCTTTGAATGGGAGTCTCTGCGCAGCGTGCGCCGCGCAAAAGCTTCAGTAGTACTTGCGGATGCTGTTCACCGTGGGGATGCCCATGGCATGGTTCAGTTCAGCCATGATCCGTGGGTCCTTCAGGGCGACTTGCCAGGTGCGCTGATCTTCAGCAGCGCGGCGACGGCTTTCAGCCCATGCCAGCGCAGTGCCGCGCAGCGCAACACCGGCGCGGCGGGCGGGGCTGGTCAGGAGCGCCAGGGCCGCAAAGGCCACGAGCCACAGCACCATCCAGGCAGCCAGCAGGTGGCCTTCGGTCCAGGTGTCGATGACTTGGTTGGCCACCACCAGCAGCGCGGAGACCACGGCGGCCAACAGCAGGGAGGCTGCGCCACGCGCGCCGTCAAAATGGGCGGCAGCGCTCTTCAGAGCGGCGGCTGCGTTTTCGGCGCGGACAACGCCGGGGTGTTCGGTGGGGTACTCAACGTGTGCAAAGGCGGTCATTTCGGTTTCCCTTTTCTAACGCTTGTGGCGAGATTGCCGGGCGATGGGGTGATATTAGGGTTTACCCTTTACATGTTCAAGTTTATATTTTGAATCATTGATATTCATATCAGTGATGAATATGCTCTCGGGTGACCATGACTCCTTTGAACTTCCGCTCCCTGGACCTGAACCTGCTGCGCGTCTTTGACGAGGTGATGGCCGAGCGCAGCCTCACCCGAGCTGCGCACAAGCTGTCTATCACCCAGCCGGCCGTCAGCAATGCCATGCGGCGCCTGCGCGATGTGGTGGGCGATGAACTGGTGGTGCGCAGCGGCCAGGGGGTGGAGCCCACGCCACGTGCGCTGGCCCTGTGGCCCCCCGTACGCGAGGCGCTGGCCCATTTGCAGGAGTCCCTGGCGCCGGGGCACTTTGACCCGGCAACGGCGGAGTCCACCTTTGTGCTGGCGATGGCCGATGCCACGGCGGCGACGCTGGTGCCGGCCCTGGTGGAGATCATCGAGCGCGAAGCCCCCGGCATCTCCATCCGCGTGCTGCCGCTGACCACGCGCGACCCCCGGCGTCTGCTCGAAGAAGAGGCGGCCGACATGGCTGTGGGTTACTTTCCAGCGGCACTGGCCGACCTCACCGCGCGGGCGCAATCAGGCGGCGTGGTGGCCTTTGAAAGCCGCCGGCTGTACGACGGCGAATACGTGTGCGTGATGCGCCAGGGCCACCCTCTGGCCGACGCGCCGCTGACGCTGGACACCTACTGCGCAGCGCGGCACATGCTGGTGAGTTTTTCGGGCCGGCCCTTTGGTTTCATCGACGAAGCCCTGGCGTCGCTGGGCCGCGAGCGCAAGGTGGTGATCACGGTCAACCAATTCTTCACGGCCGGTCGGGTGGTGTCGGGCTCGGACCTGCTGACCGTGCTGCCGCGCCACTTTGTGCCAGTGACCGGCATCGCCGACGCTTTGGTGCAACGGGCTTTGCCCCTGGACGTGCCCGCCGTGCACGTGGATGCCCTGTGGCGCCGGCGCGGCCCCCAGCAGGCTGCAATGACCTGGCTGCTTCAGGCGCTTGCACGGTCAGCACGGCGCACCTTTCCGGAGCAGGGCCTGCACGGCACGCCTTAGACTGCACGGCTGATGAATATCCAGCTTTTGTCCGACCTCCATCTGGAGGCACACCCCCACTTTGTGCCCGAGCCCGCCCCTGGCGCCGATGTGCTGGTGCTGGCGGGGGACGTGGGCTCCTACCAGCAGGGCTCTCAACTGGACGACGACGACTTCGGCCTGGCCCGGTTTTCGCCGTTGTCCCAATATGCAGGCTGGCCGACCCCCGTGCTGTTTGTGCCCGGCAACCATGAGTACGACGCCCAGGACTTCGATGCCGCGCACCTGCGGCTGCGCCGGACCTGTGACCGCTTGGGCATTGCGTGGCTCGAACGTGAAACCCTGGTGCTGCAAGGCGTGCGCTTTGTCGGCACGACGCTCTGGAGCGATTTCGACGCGCTGGCCGACCACGAAGGCACCACCGACCTCACGCGCCGGCTCAAGCTGCGCGACAAGGCTTTTCGCGCGGCCAACTTCTACCTGCGCAAGACCGGTGGCACGCGCCACGCGGAGCCGTTTCTGGCCGAACCCATGCGCGATCAGGCGTTGGTCTGCCAGCAGTGGCTGCGCGATGCGCTGCAGCAGCCATTTGACGGTGCCACCGTGGTTGTCACCCACTTTGCGCCCAGCCTGCGCAGCGCCGACCCCCGCTACGGCCTGGTGCCTGGCACGGCGGGGTTTTGCAACGCGCTGGACGACCTGCTGATGTACACCCCGCTGTGGCTGCACGGCCACCTGCATGCGCCCAGCGACTACACCGCCCAGGGCACGCACAGCGATGGCTCCGCCTGGCAGTGCCGGGTGGTGGCCAACCCGCTGGGTTATGCGCGCAAGGGCGAGCAGATAGCGTTTCAGCCGCGCTGCATGGTCACCGTATGATCGGTGCGCGGTTCGTACGAATCCGCCACGCGCCGAACAGAACAACATGACCCAGGTCAAGACAACAGGCACCCGCGCAGAGTAGTCTGCTTCATCCTTTTTCGGAGAACACCATGAACATCCTGCTTGCTGTCGATGGCAGCGCCTACACCAAGAAAATGCTGGCCTACCTGGCCACCCACGAAGAACTGCTGGGCGGCACCCACACCTACACCGTGCTGACGGTGCAGGCCCCGCTGCCTCCCCGTGCACGCGCCGCGCTGGGCAAGGAAGTGGTCGACAACTACCACGCTGAAGAAGCCGAAAAAATCCTCGCCCCGGTGTGCAAGTTCCTGGGCCGCCACGGGGTGGATGCCAAGCGCAGCGTCAAGGTCGGCGCGGTGGGCGAGACCATTGCCAAGGTGGCAGACACCGGCAAGTTCGACCTGCTGGTCATGGGCTCGCACGGCCATGGCGCCATCGCCACGCTGGTGATGGGCTCGGTGACCACCCAGGTGCTGGCCCACAGCAAGGTGCCGCTGCTGATCGTTCGCTGAACGCACAGGTCCACAGCGCACAACGGCGCAACGCCCACCCCAAAGCCCTGCCTTGCAGGGCTTTTTTTCATCTCGTTACGACTAAAGGGTTACTGAATAACCAATCAGTTTACTTTCGTACCAAATGGTTATACATTCGCGCCACGCCCATCTTGGCGTGTCATTTCCATCGAAACCGAGAGGAACGACCCATGAAGAAGACCCTGATTGCACTCGCTTTGACCGCTGGCGCCACCTTCAGCGCCATGGCGCAAGACATCGTCGATACCGCCGTGAAGGCGGGCAACTTCAAGACCCTGGTAGCCGCCGTGCAGGCCGCCGGTCTGGTGGACACCCTCAAGGGCCCCGGCCCGTTCACAGTGTTTGCCCCCACCGACGAAGCGTTCGCCAAGATCCCCAAGGCCACGCTGGACGGCCTGCTGGCTGACAAGGCCGCACTGACCAAGGTGCTGACTTACCACGTGGTGCCCGGCAAGGTCATGGCCAAGGATGTGAAGGCGGGCAAGGTCAAGACCGTGCAAGGCCAGGAACTCACCGTCACCACCAACATGGGCGTGATGGTCGACCAGTCCAAGGTCATCGCCGCCGACGTGGCCGCCAGCAACGGCGTGATCCATGCGATCGACACGGTGCTGATGCCCAAGTAAGCCACTGGCACCACCGCTCTTTTCACCCACCATCCATTCACGAGGAGAAGCCGCCATGAACACCGTATTCAATCGCCGCACCGTCCTAATGGCCGCCGCGCTGGGCGCCAGCACCACCCTGTTGCAGGCCTGCGGGGGCAGCGACGACGAACCCCAGCGCAACATCGTCGAGCTGGCGCAAAACACCCCCGAGCTGAGCATCCTGGTCGAAGCCGTGGTCGCAGCAGGCCTGGCGCCCACGCTGAGCACAGGCACGCTCACCGTGTTCGCGCCCACCAACGCGGCGTTTGCGGCGTTGCTGACCGAACTGGGCGTGACCAAGGAAGCGCTGCTGGCCAACAAGCCCCTGCTGACCGCCGTGCTGACCTACCACGTGCTGGGCAGCAAGGTGATGCGGGCTGATGTGCCTCTGGGCAAGGCGATCACGCCGGTGTCGGGCGGCTTCTTCAAGATCGAGTCGAACAACGGCCTGAAGATCACCGACGGCCGCAACCGCGTGAGCACCATCACCAGCACCGACATCCAGGCCAGCAACGGCGTGGTGCATCTGGTGGACAAGGTGCTGCTGCCCGCCGACAAGGACATCGTGGCCACGGCCTCGGCCCTGCCGGACTTCAGCATCCTCGTCGAGGCCGTAGTGGCCGCGGGCCTGGTGAGCACACTGCAAGGCGCTGGCCCTTTCACTGTGTTTGCCCCCACCAACGCAGCGTTTGCGGCGCTGCTGACCGAGCTGGGCGTGACCAAGGACGCGTTGCTGGCCAACAAGACCCTGCTGACCCAGGTGCTGACCTACCACGTGGTGCCCGCGCGCGTGCTCAAGGCCGAAGTGCCCGTCAATACCGCCATCACCACCGTGCAGGGCCAGACCTTCACCATCAACGCCAGCTTGGTGATCACCGACCAGAACATGCGCACCAGCAGCATTGTGGCCACCGACGTATTCACCAGCAACGGCGTGATCCACGTAGTGGACAAGGTGATCCTGCCGAAGTGACAGGGCCCCAGGTGCTGCGCGGCCCCACCGGCGCAGCACCCACACAGCAAAAAGCCCGGCATGCCGGGCTTTTTGCTGTGTGGCCTATGAAGCCGCCCGGCTCAACGCGCCGCCAGGCCGTCAAAACAGGTGCGCACCACCAAGTCCACGATTTCGGCGTCCGAATACTGGCCGCCTTCCTTGAGGAAGCTCACCACCGGGTCGCACGCACGCGCGTACAGGGTGTACAGCACGACCAGCGGCGGCAGCGTGGGGCTGATCACCCCTTGGGCCTGGGCCTGGGTGATCCATTCGCCGATCTGGTCGCTCACGGCCACCAGTCCGTTCAGGTAGTCCTTGTTGGCCATGAGCACCGCACGCAGCGTGGAGTTGCGGCTGGGCAGCAGGGGCATCTCGTTGGTCAGCAGGCGCTCCAACGACCAGCGCACCAACGCATGCAGCTTTTCCAGCGGGGGCATGTCGGCCGGCAACCCTGCCAGATAAGCCTGTACGCGCCCCAGGATCTGCACCATGGCGGCACTGCACAGCTCTTCCTTGCTGCAGAAATGCTTGTACAGGCTGGCCTTGGCGATACCGACGGCGTTGGCCACGTCGTCCATGGTCATGGCGTCGAAGGCTTTTTCGCCCAGCAGGCGGCAGGCGGACTGGAGGATGGCATCCTCGCGGGCCTGATGCATCTGCTCCTTGAAAGAGACTTTGGGTTGCGGCGTTTGCATGGCGTCCATTTTATACATTGCAGTAAAAAAATAAATGACTAAGTTGCAATGCAACTACGTCGTTCACGTTTTTGACAGCACAAACCGTGCCGCGCGCCCCGCCGCAGGGGCGCAGCCAGACGGCCTTTGAACAGGTTCTTAGGACACCAGCGCCTGGGCCGCAGCGCTCGTCAGTGCCGACGACAACGCATCCAGCAACTCGGACTCTAGGTTCCAGCAATGCCAGTACAGCTGGATCGGCAGCGACCGGCCAGGGGCCAGGTCCACCATGCTGCCGTCGGCCAGCGCCTGCCGCGCCATCAGCTCGGGCATCACCCCCACGGCCCAGCCAGCGGCCACCGCACGCATCTGCGCCTCAGAGCCCGGCACAAACAGGTGGTTGAGCGCCACGCGCTTGAGCCCGAACGCACGGGCCACAAACTCGGCCGCCATGTCGTCCTTGCGGTTGAACGACAGAAACGACACGTCGCGGAAGTTGTGGGGCGTCAGCCCCTGCGGCAGGTACTGCTGCGCGTAACTGGCCGACGCCACCGCCACATAGGGCATGGCCCCGAGCGGCACCATCTTGCAACCACGCAGCGCCTGCTTGAGCGTGGTCACACAGCCCAGCACCTGGCCCGAGCGCAGCCATTCCTGCGTGAAATCCTGGTCGTCCACGATGATTTCGAGCGGCAGGCGCTGGCGCACCAGATCGTGCAGCGCACCCATGGCCCAGGTGGCGATGCTGTCGGCGTTGATGGCGATCGAGATGCGCTCGTCTTCGCGCGAGCCCCCCGGCGCGCTGGGCGCCAGCTCCTGCAGGTCGCGCTCCAGGTCGGCGCGCAACAGGCGCATCTGCTTGGTGTGCTTGAGCAGCAGCTGCCCAGCCGACGTGGGCCGCAGCGGGCGGCTGCGCACGATGAGCACCGAGCCCACCTGCGCCTCCAGCGCGCGCAGGCGCTGCGAGACGGCCGACTGCGTGACGTTCAGGCGCTGCGCGGCGCGCTCGAAGCCGCCCTCTTCAACGATGGCGGCAAGGCATTCCAGGGCGGCGGGATCGTAGGTGCTCATGGTCTCGGGCTCGAACAAAAGAGGGTTGTCTCCGCAGCGCTATTCATTAGGTGCGCTGATGTTTTTGGAGTAAGTTTAATTTTGCTTTTAGTTGAATGCAATGTCGCGCACACTGCGCCCCATCGTGTCCCGCACTGGGGCGTGTGGCACGCAAAGGCTCACAAGGCATTCCGCATATGAAAACCATTGTTCTCGGCGCCGGCATCATTGGCATCAGCACGGCGTGGCACCTGCTGGAACGCGGTCACGAAGTCATCGTGATCGACCGCCAGCCCGATGCAGCACTCGAAACCAGCTTTGCCAATGCGGCACAGATCTCGGTGAGCTACTGCGAGCCCTGGGCCAACCGCGAGGCGCCGCTCAAGGCGCTCAAGTGGATGTTCGACAAGGAAGCGCCGCTGCTGTTTCGCCCGCAGATGGACTGGCAGCAATGGCGCTGGGGCCTGCAGTTCCTGGCGCAGTGCAACGACGCAGCGTTCGAGCGCAATGTGCAGCAGATCGTGGCGCTGGGCGCCTACAGCCATGCGGCGCTGAAGGACCTGGTGAAAACCACGGGCATCGAATACAACCGGCTCGAACGCGGCATTGCCCACTTCTACACCGACCAGAAATCGTTCGACGCCGCAGGCCATGCCGTGGAACTGATGCGCAAGCACGGCGTGCAGCGCCGCCTGGTGAGCTGCGACGAGCTGCTGCAGATCGAACCGGCCTTCAAGGCCTATGGCGACAAGATCACCGGCGGCACCTACACCAGCACCGACGAGAGCGGCGATGCACGGGTCTTCACCCAGGAACTGGCCCGCCGCTGCGCAGCGCGCGGCGTGCAGTTCCTGTACGGCCACGATGTGCTGCGGCTGAACAAGATTGGTAATGCTATTGATTCAGTAGCAGTCATGCCAAATTCCACTAGCGCAAGCGGCAAAAAAGACTTCATATTGAAGGCGGACGCCATCGTGGTGGCCTGCGGCTCGTACAGCGCACCGCTGCTGCGCAGCGTGGGCGTGGACCTGCCGATCTACCCCGGCAAGGGCTACAGCGCGACCTTCCCGCTGCTCAAGCCCGAGGGTGCGCCCATGGTCTCCACCATCGACGACGGCAAGAAGATCGCCATGAGCCGCCTGGGCAACCACCTGCGCGTGGCAGGCACCATCGAGCTCAACGGCTGGGACCTGACACTCGACAGCTCCCTGGCCCGCGCGCGCTGCCACATGCTCTCGCGCCGCATCGAGGCCATCCTGCCCGGCGTGTGCGACACCCGCACGCCCGAGGAAGGCGGCAACCCGCAGTACTGGACCGGCCTGCGCCCCGCCACGCCCACCAACATCCCGTTCATCGGTCGCACCCGCGTGGGCAAGCTATGGGTCAACGCGGGCCACGGCACGCTGGGCTGGACGCACGGTGCGGGCTCGGGCAAGGCCCTGGCCGAGCTAATCAGTGGCGAACAGCCTGCGATGAACTTTGGTTTTCTGGGTGCCGAAGCCGTGCGCGCGCCCCGCGCTGTGGTCCCGGCCTGAGGGACGGCGCCCACCCTGCGCCTGCAGACACGGGCCGGTGCCGCTACGATGCCGGCCATGTCTGCACCCCATTACCTCTTCCTCACCACCTCCACCCGCGAACCCGGCCACCTCGGCAACACCGAATGGCTGGCGCGGCAGGCCGCAGCGGCCCTGCCTGCGGGCACGGAGCAAACCTGGCACCACCTCGCACGCATGCAGTTGCCGCCCTTTGTGGACCAGCGCCACACCACCGGCACCTACGCACCGCCTGAGGGCGACATGAAAACCCTTCTGGACGCCACGCTGGCCGCCAGCCACATCGTTTGGGTGGCGCCGGTGTACTGGTACAGCATCCCCTCGCCGCTCAAAACCTACCTCGACCACTGGAGCGCCTGGATGCGCGTGCCCGGCCTGGACTTCAAGGACGCCATGGGCCGCAAGACGCTGTCTCTCATCACCACCAGCGGCGACCGCACCAAGGCCCAGCCCATGATCGATTCGGTGGCGCTGTGTGCGCAGTTCCTGTCCATGACCTGGGGCGGCGCCCTGTGGGGCAAGGGCGGCACCCCGGGCGCCGTGCAGGCCGATGCGCAGGCGGTGGAGGCGGCCAGCCGCTTTCTGGTCACACCCGCTGCAGGCTGATCTCAGAGCCTGTGGACGATCTCTCAGGGGATCGTCAACGAGCTCTCAGCGGTCCAGCGAAGCACGCTGGGCCACTATACCCAGCCACTCGTGCAGCGCCAGGCTGCTGTCGGACAGGGCCGATGCGCGGGGCAGCACGCGATAGAGCTTGCGTGACTGCCCCCCTTTGAAGCCCATGGGCGCAGGCAGCACCTGCAGCCCGGCGTGTTCAAAGTCCTTCGCCGCCCGAACCATGTGCCAGCCGTGGGTGACGAGCGCAATGCGCTCGATGCCCGAGGCCTTGAGCAGGACAGCCGATTTTTCGGCGTTGTTGCGGGTGTCGAGGGACTCCACTTCGGTCCAGCGCACGCGGCCCTTGAACTCCCGCTCCACCACATCCTTCATCACCAGGGCCTCGGCCCGTGTGCCGCCCGTCGAGCCCCCCGTGGCCAGAATAGGAAGGCCGGTCTGCTGCTGCAGGTAGGCGGCATAGCGAACCCGCTCGCGTGCGCCCCGGCTGAGCACGTCCACCCCGTATTCGGGCGCCACGGTGTCGGCGCCGCCACCCAGCACCACGATGGCCTGCACCTTCGCCTCGGGCAACTGGCGCGGCGTGACGGCGGGGTAGCGCTCGAGGCTGCGCACCAGCGCGTCCGACACCGGCGGCCAGGACAACACCAGCACCGACAACAGCGACAGCACCACCAGCGTGTTGCCAGTGCGACGGTGGTACCGCGCCAGCCACAGACCAAACAGCGCCAGCACGATGCTGGACACCGGCGGCAACAGCAGCGCAGACAGAATTTTCTTGAGGGCAAACAACATGGAGAAAGAAGGCAGCGTTCATGCCCGGGCGCGGCGGCCGGGCGAGCCAAGATCAAAAGGGTCAGTGCAGCGTGCGCCGGTGGGCCAGAAAATCGAGCAGCGCAGCGTCAAACCCCTCGGGGTCTTCCAGCTGGGGCCAATGCCCCACATGCGGCAGCAGCACCGTCTGCGCATCGGGCAACACCTGGGCCAGCGCCTGCAAGGCTGCGGGGGGAGTGCACCGGTCCTGATCACCGCCCACCAGCAGCACCGGCATGGCCAAGTGCGCCAGCGCGGCGGCACCCCGGTCAAACGTGTGCAGGGCCTCCAGGGCGCGGCGGTAAGCGCCCGGGAACACCTGGCCCAATGCATGGCCCGCCAGCCGCACGCCTTCGGGCAGGGCGCCGGTGCCGATGCACTGCGGCACCAGGGTCTGTGCCAGTTGTTCCATGCTGCCGCCCGCGTCCAGGGCCTTGAGGGCCTGCTCGCGCGGTGCCACCCAGTCCTGCACGGCCTGGGCATCCAGCGCCGGGCCGCCTGCGCACAGCACCATGCGGCGCACCTTGGACGCATCGCGCACGGCGGCCTCCAGCGCCACCATGGCGCCCATGCCGTGGCCGACCAGCGTGACAGGGCTACAGCGCAGCGCGTCGATCAGCGCCAGGCAGCTTTGTGCCAGTGCCTTGAAGGTGTAGGGCTCTACGGGCGCGCTACGGCCATAACCTGGCATGTCCCAGGCCACGGCCCGGTAGCCGGCAGTGGCCAGGGTCTCCACCTGAGGCGCAAAGGTAAGGTGGTCGCCGTCGGCATCGTGCAGCATGAGCACGGTGGGGCCGGAGCCGAGGGTGGTGAAGGTAGGGAGCAGTGCAGCCATGCGGTGAAAAGCAGAAGTAAACCCCGCAACAGCGCAGCGGAGGGTGGCGCCTGATAATAGGTCCTGTTGCTTGCCCCCACGCCGCCACCGCTGGCGCCGCTTTTGTGAACCCATCGCTCCCCCGCCCCGCCCTCGCCCTGCCGCCGAGCTTTTCGACCCGCGAATTCCGCAATGCGCTGGGCATGTTCGCCACGGGTGTGACCATCGTGACCGCCCGCAATGCCGCGGGCGAACTGGTGGGGCTCACGGCCAGCTCGTTCAATTCGGTGTCGCTGGAGCCCCCGCTGGTGCTGTGGAGCCTGTCGCATGGCGCCAGCACCATGCCGGCGTTTGCCAACGGCTCACACTACGCCATCCATGTGCTGGCAGCGGACCAGAAAGACCTGGCCGAACGGTTCGCCACCCGCGGCATCGACCGCTGGGCCGGCCTGGAGCACCGCCCCGGTATCAGCGGCGCGCCGCTGCTGGCCGGTGCCGCCGCCACGTTCGAGTGCTTCAACCGCAGCCAGTACAAGGAGGGTGACCACACCATCTTCGTGGGCGAGGTGGAGCGCTGCGAGCACCGCGAGGGCGCGTCGCCGCTGCTGTACCACGGCGGCAAGTTCTACACCGAGCACCCGCTGTGACGGCGCCCTTCATCGTAGTACGCCACGTGAACGTCGGCTCCGCCCGCCGCCTGAAGGTGGGCGAGCGGTCGGTGCTCACCGCCATCGGCAAAACATCCGTCACCGACCCCGTGTCTGTGGGCCCACTGGGGCTGGCGGGCGACGAGCAGGCCGACCTGAGCGTGCACGGCGGTCTGGCCAAGGCGGTGTATGCCTACCCCGCTGCGCACTATGCGTTCTGGCAGGCCCAACGCCGCGAACGGGGCGTGAGCCTGTTCGACGAGGCGCTGCCACCAGGCTTCATGGGCGAGAACCTCACCATTGACGGACCGCTGGAGCATGAGGTGTTTGTGGGCGATGAGTGGCATTTCCCGGACTGCGTGCTGCGCGTGACGGCCCCCCGCGAGCCATGCTTCAAGTTCAATGCCGTGATGGGTTTTGCCCAGGCCGGCCGCGCCATGGCGGTGGCGGGCTGCTGCGGCTACTACCTGGCGGTGGACCGGCCCGGCACCATCGCCGCCGGGCAGACCGCCACGCTGGTCGCGGGGCAACGCGGGCTGAGCATTGCCCAGGCATTTGCGGGCAAGTTCGCCAAGCACGCACGCTGACCCGGCTGCGGCAGCATTCGCGCGCCGCACTCCACCCAGGTTATTCCGTGGTCACCAGATGGCGCGCCTGCGCCTGCAGCTGTGGGAACACCTTGCCCACCAGCTGCAGCTGCGCCGCCATGAGGCTGTGCGCGCTGGGCGCTGCCGGTACCGTGCCCCACTCGCGCAACACCTGGGCCACTGCCGGGGCGCTGTGGGACTTGCGCACCCGGCCTGACTGCTGCGCGCGCTGCAGCTCCAGCGCCAGTTGCTGCAGGGACGCCAGCAGGCTTTGCGCAAGTTCACGCGTGGCCTCGTCCATGGGCTGGGCCGCCGCACCACCGCGCTGGGCCCCCAGGGCCGACAGGTAGTTGAGCTGGGTGTGCGACAGGCACAGGAAATGCCCCACCACCTCGGCGTTGCCACGTACATGCAAGGGCTCCTTGAGCATGGCGCTGTAAGAGTTGGACAGTGCGGCATCCGCATTGTGGGCATTGCGCCGGGCCAGGCGGTAGGCCAGGTGGTCGCACTTGCCACCCTGGTACTGCGCCAGGATCTCCCGCAGGTACAACGCCTGGGTCTGCAGCACCTGGGCGGCCAGCCGGGGCCAGTGGCGCGACTGCCACGACGGCAGCACCAGCCATGAGGCGACGGCGGCGATCACGCAGCCGACCACGGTATCGAGCAGGCGCGCGGAGATCACGCCGCTGGCCGCGCCTATCTGGTGAAAGCTGAGCAGCAACAAGGTGGTGACAGCCGCCGTAGCCAAGGTATAGCGGGTGTGCCGCGCCCCAAAAAACACAGCGCCCCCCAGCACCAGCAAGGCGGCCTGCACCAGCTCGCCCGGAAACAGCTGGATCACCGCCCACCCCAGCGCAAGCCCCATGGCAGTGCCCTTGGCGCGCTCCATCAGCCGCGTCTGCGTGGCCGCGTACTGCGGCTGGCTCACGAACACGATGGTCAGCAAGATCCAGTACCCGTGCGGATCGGCCGTGGCCTGCATGAGGGCAAAGCCCACCATGAGGGACAGGCTCAGCCGCAGGCTGTGGCGCAGCCAGGGAGACTGCAGCTGCCAATGCGATCGCAGGCGTGCCCAGGCATCGCGCAGGCTGCGGGGCTCGCGGTCAAACAGTGCGTGGTCCACCGCCACTTCGGCGTTGCCAGCTGGCAGCGCCAGCGCACCGGCAAACACCCCGGCCAGCGCGGTCAGGTTGTCGGCCAACGCATGCAGTGACCGCGACGCCCGGGACTGGGCGGGAAGGGACGCGGCACCGGCGGGCTGCGCCTGGGACTGCAGGTGCGCCACGGCGGCCTGCATGTCCTCAATGGCACGGGCCGTCACGCCCCAGTGCTGGGGCACCGACTGCGCCTCGATGGCCACCGACAGCTTGAGCGCCTGTTCGCCCAGCAGCGTGAGCACGCGCTGGCAGCGGTACAGCACGTCGCTGTGAAAAAACGACTGGGCGAGCAGGTCGTAATGCTCGTGGGACGAACTCACGCGCTCATGCACGTCCTGCGCCGCCAGGTACTGGTGCATGGCCGTTTGCAGCCACAGCGGGGGGGCGCTCGCAGCCATGCGGCTGATCAGGCTCTCCTTGGTGGCGTTGAGGGCGTCCACCACGCGGCCGTTGTGCAGTGCCAGCGCCATGCGGCGGCGCTCCAGATCCACATCCCGCACCGGCTCCAGCAACAGCGCCTTCAGGCGCAGGTATTCGCCCAGCATGGCGTACAGCTTGGCCAGGCGGTAGCGCACCGGTGCACGCGGCAGCACGGCATGCCACAGCACCGACACCACGCCGTACCAGGCCGCACCCGCCAGCATGCGGGGGATGGCGTCACCCGCACCCGCACGGCTGCTGTGGGCGGCCAGCCCCGCATAGATGAACAGGATGAGCGAACCAAAGGCAATGGCGCGGTAGCGCTCGCTCAGCGCCCCCAGCATGGTGATGCCGAAGGCCAGCAGCGCCATCACCCCCATCAGCACCCAGGGCCAGGACACCGCCGCCCAGACTGCCCCCGCCATAAGGCCAAAACACGCCAGCGCCAGGCACTGCGCCCGCAGGCGTGCGCGCCAGCTGTCGTCGGTTTCGGTGAGCGCGCTGGCGATCACGCCCAGCAGCACCGGCATCAACTCGGCCTGCCAGTCGGCCCACCAGCCATAGGCCAGCACGGCGGCCAAGGCCACCAAGGCACGCGCGCCGCGCGTGACGCCTTCGTGGTTGCGTGCACGCTGCCAGCTGAGTTTCCAGGTTGTGTCCACAGGAGCCTTGTTGCCGTGAAATTAGGGATTACCCTAGTACATCTAGCAATTGTCAGGCCAAATCAGGCTACGCCGGCCCAAAAAGAAACCCTGCCGCGCAGGGTTGCGGGGCAGGGTCTGGGGCGCGATACCGGGGCACGATGGGAGTGCGTGGCCCGGTGGCGGTGGCTGCCTATCGCACGGTATCGGGGAGCTCGATCTTGACTTCCAGCACTTCCAGGTTGTCCTGGCGTTCCAGGTGCACCTTGAGGTCGTCGGGGTTGATCTTGACGTACTTGGAGATCACCGCCACCAGCTCGCGCTGCAGCGCGGGCAGGTAGTCGGGCTCGGACGCATTGCGGCCGTTGCGCTCGTGCGCCAGGATGATCTGCAGCCGCTCCTTGGCAACGCTGGCGGTTTTTTTCTTCTCGCCGAGCAGGAAGGACAGAAAAGAAGCCATGGCTATTTGCTCCCGAACAGGCGTTTGAAGAAGCCGGGCTTTTCGGCGTCAATGAAACGCAGCGGCTTGTCCTGCCCCAGGAAGCGGTCGATCACGTCCTTGTACGCCTCGGACACGTCGGTGCCTTGGGCATGGATGGCGGGCGTGCCCTGGTTGGACGACTGCAACACCACTTCCGACTCGGGAATCACGCCGATCAGTTTGATGCGCAGGATGTCCTGGATGTCTTCCAGGCTCAGCATCTGGCCGTCCTGCACTCGGCTGGGGTTGTAGCGCGTGATGAGCAGGTGTTCCTTGATGGGCTCGCCGCCGTCAATCGCACGCTTGGTCTTGCTGCCCAGCATGCCCAGGATACGGTCGGAGTCGCGCACCGAAGACACCTCGGGGTTGGTCACCAGCAGCGCCTCGTCGGCGAAGTGCATGGCCATCAGGGCGCCGCTTTCAATGCCGGCAGGCGAGTCGCAGACGATGTATTCAAAGTCCATCGCGGCCAGGTCCTTGAGGACCTTCTCGACGCCATCTTGCGTGAGCGCATCCTTGTCGCGTGTCTGGCTGGCGGCCAGCACAAACAGGTTGTCGCACTGCTTGTCCTTGATGAGCGCCTGGTTCAGGTTGGCCTCGCCATGGATGACGTTGATGAGGTCGTACACCACGCGGCGTTCGCAGCCCATGATGAGGTCCAGGTTGCGCAGGCCGACGTCAAAGTCGATCACGGCGGTCTTGTGGCCGCGCAGGGCGAGGCCGGTGGCAAAGCTGGCGCTGGTGGTGGTCTTGCCCACGCCACCTTTGCCGGAGGTCACGACGACGATTTTGGCCATGTGTTGCTGATTCTCTGTGGGGTTGGTACGAATGGGGAATGAAGGGCTCAGGCCAGCGGCTCGATGAGGAGCTTCTCGCCTTCCAGCCGCACCTGGGCCGGCTTGCCGCGCACATCGGCAGGCAGCTCGGTCTCGGTGGTGCGGTAGATGCCTGCGATGGAGACCAGTTGCGGCTCCAGGCAGGTCGAAAAGATGCGGGCTTCCGTGTTGCCCCGCGCACCGGCGATGGCGCGGCCACGCAGCGGGGCATAAACGTGGATGTTGCCGTCAGCAATCACCTCGGCGCCAAAGCTCACCACGGCCATCACCACCAGATCGGCGCCGCGCGCATAGACCTGCTGGCCAGAACGCAAGGGCTTGTCCACCACCACGGTGCCGGGGCCGGGCATGGGCACTTCGCGTACCACTTCCACCTCGACTTCGCGGATCACCTCACGCACCACCTCCTGCACCGGCGCTGGCGCCTCGGCGCGCGCGGGAGGCGCGTCAGGTGCTGCGGCCAGGCCCGCGGCGCGCGCAGCCTCCATCTGGGCAGTGCTGCCGCCGCGCACGGCCACGGGCAGGGTGTTGTGCTGGCGCAGCGCGGCTGCGATAGCGGCAAAGTCGATGGGTGCTTCGGCCTCACGCACGGGCGCCAGGTCGATCAATACGGGGTCGTTGTCAAAAAATCCCGGGGCGTCGGCCACGCGCTCGGCCAGATCGGCTACGAACTGGGCGGCGTCAGTGGTCTTGAGCAACACCGCCACCACTGGCAGCGAGGCACTCTTGAGGTCAAAGCTGGAGCGGGACTGCGCCGCCGTCGTAAGGGCCATGAGGGGGGATAGGAAAAAGGAGCGCGGTAACCTGTTTCAGAAGGCGCAAAGTGTACCGTGGGCCTGTGTAAGCGTCCGTATGCGCTTTTTCGGCATTCACAGCGGACTGCAAGAAGGACAACGGATGCACCCAGGCGACCGGCAGACCCACCGCGCCCTTTGATAATGCGCCGATGCCTTCCACCCGCAAAACACACATCGACGCCCTGGCTATCTCCCTGCTGCTCGCCTGCTGCATGTTCTGGGGGTTCCAGCAGGTGCTGGTCAAGGCCACAGTGGCTGAGGTGGCGCCCGTGTTCCAGGCCTTTGTGCGCTTTGCGCTGGCCACGGTCGCGGTAGCGGTCTGGTGCTTGTGGCGTGGTGTAGGCCTTTCCGGCGCGGGCGAGCCCGCCGGGGCCACCCGTGCCGGACTGCTGGCGGGGGCGTTGTTTGCCGGCGAGTTTGCGTGCATCTATCTGGGCCTGCAGTACACCACCGCCTCGCGGCTCACGGTGTTTTTGTATGCATCGCCCTTCTGGGTGGCACTGCTGCTGCCGCGTTTCATCCCCGGTGAGCGCCTGCAGGGCTGGCAGTGGCTGGGCCTGGCGGCGGCATTTGTGGGCGTGGGGCTGGCGCTGGGCGACGGGCTGCTGGGCCATGCCAGCATGGCGCTGCCCAAAGGCTGGCTGGGCGATTTGCTAGGACTGGCCGCAGGCCTGATGTGGGCACTGACCACGGTGGTGATCCGCACCACGCCCCTGGCACGCGTGGCGCCTGCCAAGCAGCTTTTCTATCAAGTGGCGGTGAGCACGGCGGTATTGCCAGTGCTATCGCTGGGCCTGGGCGAGGCGTGGGTCTGGCAGTTCAGCGGCTTTGCCTGGGGATCGCTGCTGGTGCAGGCGCTGGTGGGTGCGTTTGTGAGCTACCTCGCCTGGATGTGGATGCTGGCGCACTACCCGGCGACCAAGATCTCGGTGTTTGTGTTCCTCACGCCGGTGTTTGCGCTGCTGTTTGGCGCGCTGTGGCTGGGTGAGCCCGTGACGCCCGGGCTGGTGGCAGCGCTGGTGCTGGTGGCGGCAGGCATCGTGCTGGTGAATCGGCGGCCTGTGGTCGCGTAGTACCCGTAGCAAAAGAGATTGCATAAAAACATCGCCTAACGCCTGATCAAAAAGCACTAGCAGCTGCAATTTTGATAGCAACTCGTGTGCTGGCGGGTATCGTCAGCCAACCCGACTCAGTGCATACCGCGTATCCAGCAACACCTGAATGCGCGCACCCAGCGCGGCGCCTTCATCGTCCTCCAGCCGTGTGAACTGCTGGGTCCAAGCCTCAGACTGCGCAAAATTCGGGAACCGGGGCGGTTCGCCCCACAGCCAGTCCGGGTGGGTGGCCCTGGGGCTTCGGCCGAACAGGTGCAGGTGCATATTGCGGTGCAGTGCGGGGGTTTTCGGCCCCTGGGGGTGGGCAAGCGGGTTCAGCGCGTTGTTGCTCGCCTCCCAATAGTTCAGGCAGCCACCGGCGAGCTGCGGCAAGGTGTCGAGCATGGCCCGGCCCGTTGCGGCCACCAGGCATGACCAATGTGCCAGCTCTTCGGGCGTCAGCTCGCTGCGTTCCCAGACGGGGCGCGGCGGGTGGACCAGCACATGCCCGCCATCGCTGCGGTGGTTCATGGGCCGCGCGGGCAGGTCGACCGTGCCACCGGCACAGCGGATCAATGTGGTGTGGATGTTCACGGGGACTTCTCCAAAACGGAAGGTTGTAAAAAGGGGGCGATGGCCGATCGGCGCCTCATCCCTCGCTGCGCGGCACCCAGCAGGCGATGGCCGTGGCCGACAGCAGCAAGGCTGCGACGCCATACACCCAGGCGGACGGCGCAATGGGCAGCAGCACACCCGCCAGCACCGGGCCTGTACCAGCGCCCAGGTCTCGCCACACAGACCGGGTGGCCAGGGCCTGGATGCGCCCCGGCCCCGGTGTGCGGCGCGCGACCAGCGGCGGCAACAGCGGCAGCAGCAGGGCCCGCAAAATCACGATGGCCAGTGCGCTGGTCCACAGCCACCCCAGGCCAAAACCCACCAGGGCCAGCGACGTGAGCACCGCAAAACCCACGAGCAGCACTTCGGCGCCATAGCGCTCGGCCAGGTCGCCACCCACCACACTCAGCGCGATCTCGGCCAGATAGCGGACCGACAGCAGCATCCCCGCCACAACCACCGGATGGCCCGACAGCACATCGCGGCCCAGGTACGACAGGCCGATGATGAACAGGCCGTCCAGCACCAACCCCTCAACGAACGAAAAGCGGTCCAGGCGACCCGGCAACCTGTCCCAGCGCTTTGGCGGTGGCGGCAGAGCATGCGGCTGGGCGGGCAAATGCCGCGTGGCCAGCAAGGCGCACAACGCGACGGCGGCAAACACCCAGAAGATCGCCCGGGGCTCCCACCACAGCGCGCAGACACCCCCGGCGGGCAGGGCCAGCATGGGCCCCAGCGCTGCAAAGGCGCGCGACTGCCCGGCACGGCGCGCAGCGCCCACAGGCTCGGCCGTGGCCAGCGCCTGCGTCGCGAGGTTCAGCGCCGCAAAGGCCAGGCCCCACAGCAGCCGCAGGCCCAACAACGCGATGAAGCCGCTGAGGGTGGCGTACCCCAGCGCACACATGGCGGCGGCCAGCACGGCCAGCGAGCAGGTGAGACGCTCGCCATGGCGGGCATAGAACCGCGCCACCGCCCCGTAGCCCGCAATGCGAACGAGGCGGTTTGCGGCCAGCAGAATGCCCGCCTCGAACAGGGTGACGCCAAACGCCGGGGCAAACATCGGCAGTAGCAGGTAGAGCACCGTGTCCCCAGGCAGTGCAAGGCCCAGCGCCAAGGCGGCGCGGCGCGAGTGGTGGTCTGAGGCCAAGGCGTTGTCTGAAGGCTGTGGCATGGCCCGCATGGTGCGCGGCAGTGCCGGGCGCGACAAACGATATTGCTGCGTGCCATGCGTGACAAAATTGCACGCATGCCACCCCGCCTGCCCCCGCTGAACGCCGTCCGCGCCTTTGTGGCGGCGGCGCGGCACCAGAGCTTTACCCACGCCGCGCTGGAGCTGCACGTCACCCACAGCGCCGTCAGTCGCCAGATCAAGGCGCTGGAGGCACACCTGGGCGTGGACCTGTTCGAGCGCAAGACCCGGCAGGTGCTCCTCACCGCGGCGGGCCACCAGTTCCACGCACAGGTCGGGCCTGCACTCGCGCAGATCGGCGCTGCCGCCCAATCGCTGCGGGGCGATGCCGAGCTGCGCAGCGTGAAGATCAATGTGCGGCCCAGCTTTGCGGTGCGGTGGCTGATCCCTCGGCTGCCTGGTTTTGTGGCCCAGCATCCGGACATCGAACCCCAGGTCATCACCAGCACGCTGGCGCCAGACCATGCCACCGAGACCTTCGACCTGGCCCTGCGGCGCGGCCCACGCGGTTGGCCGCCGGGCATGCAGGTGCAGCCGTTTCTGGAGGACGAGGCGCTGGTGGTGGGCGCGCCTGCCCTGTTCGCCCAGCGCCCGGTGGCGCAGCCCGAGGCGCTGTCGGCCCATGTGCTGCTGCTGTCCAAATCGCGCAGCAAGGACTGGGAAAGCTGGAAGAAGCTGGTGAACGCGCCAAGGCTCCAGCCCGCCAGCTGCCTGCAGTTTGACCACCTGCACTTTGTGCTGCAGGCCGCCGTGGATGGGCTGGGTTTTGCCGTGGCCCCGGTGTCGTTGATCACCCACGACCTGGCCTCGGGGCGGCTGGTGTCGCCCCTGCCCACCTTGCGGCTGCCGCTCACGCGGCACTACCTGGGCATGGCGCCGGACCCGTCACCGGAGACGCTGCGTTTTGTGCAGTGGCTTCAGGACGAGATCAGCGCCTGAGCGGGAGACCGGGCAGGGCGTACAGAGCCCCGCGTGCTCGGCTTGCCCGATTTCTGCACAAATCGGACGGTAGCGCTGGTGAATCATGTGCCAGCAGCTATATTTTCAATAGCAAAAATCATTCGCCATCGCCCATCCACCGTGCCGTTCCCGACACGCGGATGGAGCTGCCAGCCACCGGCCCGATCTCGGCCCGCAGGCGCGAGCGCATGCCCATGTATTCGCCCTGCACCACGTCAATGGCACCGCCGTGCGGCCAGCCCAGGTCGCGCAGGTAGCCCGCCAACGCGGCCGTGGCGGCACCCGTGGCCGGGTCTTCCAGCACGCCGCCCGACGCAAAGGCATTGCGGGTGTGCAGCAGCCGGTCGGACTCCACCCACACCAGCACAATGGTGACCAGCTTGGCGTTAACCATCAGCGTGCGGCCAGCGGCCAGCGCGTAGTGCATGGCAGCCAGTGCCTCGCGACTGCGCAGCGCCAGCACCAGGTGGTCCGCACCGCCGTGGATGAGCGCGGGCGGAATGCGCGGGTCCAGATCGACCGCGCTGAGGCCAAACAGGGCCAGCGCATCGGCCAGCAGCGCCGCAGGCACAGGCCCGCTGCGCGTAGGGGGCGACTGCAGCGCCGCCTGCACCAGATCGCCCGCGCGGCGGCCTTCGACCGTGATCTCGGCCTGGCTCAGCGACAGCGCAAACACGCCATCGCCTTCGCGCTGCGCGAGCGCGGCGCCCAGGGCAATCGTGGCGTGGCCACAGAAGGGCACCTCGCTCTCGGGCGAAAAATAGCGCACCCGCCAGCGGCCATCGCCCAGCGGGGCGGCGAACGCGGTTTCAGAAAAACCGACCTCAGCGGCGATGCGCTGCATGTCTGCGGGGCTGGGCAGCGCGTCACCGATCCATACACCGGCGGGGTTGCCGCCCTGGGGGCCGTCGGAGAACGCTGCGATTTTTTGGAGTGCCATGGGGTTCAACGTGCAGAAACAGGGGACGACCCCGCGAGTGACTCAGAGCTTCGGAATGCGAATCCGGCTGATCATCAGCGACCCCGACACCGCGAACAGCAGCACCAGCGGGTGCAGCGTGAAGCCGCCGATGAGCAGCTTGCCGAACCACAGGTTCTCGCGCACTGCGCCCAACCAGGCGGCCAGGGCCAGCAGGCCCACCAGCACGATGGAGGTGGGGATGGGGGTGCCCTCGAAGTATTTGACCTTGCCATCGTCGCCCGACAGGGTTTCGGCCGTGACGTTGTAGCGCGCCAGGCGCGACACGCCGCAGGCCACGAAGTAGGCCAGCACGATGCGGTCGTACAGGCCCTGCATGCCGCAGCCATAGGCAATGATGGCCGGGGCCACGCCAAACGAGATCACGTCGGCCAGCGAGTCCAGCTCGCGGCCCATGGCCGAGCTTTTCTGGCGCCAGCGGGCGATGCGGCCGTCCAGCACATCAAAGATCAGCGCGGCCAGCACCAGGGCACATGCAAAGTACACATGCACCACATTGCTGGTCTCCAGGTACGACATGACCGAGAACAGCGCGCCCACGCCGCAGACCGCGTTGCCCAGCGTGAACCAGTCGGCCAGGTGGAACTCACGGATCATCGAAAAACGTTTGGGCGGCTGCGGTGTGTTCATGGAGTAAAGGCGCGCAGCGGGGCGCGCAGTGGCAATCAACAAGGTCCATTATGGGTGTGCTGCAGCGCCACCGGCGCGTCAAGCGCCTGTTGTCCATCGCGCAGCGGATCGCCTGTATGCCCTGAAGACCTGCCCTGACATCTGCGTGACTGCTTTTGCGCTGGCACACGGACAGACTGTGGGCAAGCGGCGGTCGCCGCCAGGTAGGACGACGCCGCATATGTGCACCATCGGTGACCGACCTGATTCCCCACAAGACCCGAGACAACCCCATGCGCCACCCCTCGTTGCCCCCCCTGCACAGTCCTTTTGCCCCGGGCGCCCCGGTGCGCAGCCTGCAGGATGTGGAACGGCTCGAAGCCCGCCCCCTGGCCGAGGCGCTGCCGGTGCAAAGCACCTACGAAATCTTTGTGAATTCGGCGGCGGCGTTTGGCGACAAGACGGCGCTGACCTTTTTGCCCGCCGCTGACCCGGCCGTTGAACCCATCCGCTGGTCGTATGCGCAGCTGCTCACCGGCATCCACCAGACAGCCAACCTGCTGCACCACCTGGGCGTGGGCCCGCAGGACGCCGTGGCCGTGCTGCTGCCCGGCTGCCTGGAATACCACCTGGCCCTGTGGGGTGGCGAGGCGGCGGGCATTGTGCAGCCGCTCAATCCCATGCTCACCGACGAGAAGATCGCGGCCATGATGACCTTGGCCCGGGCCAAGGTGCTGATTGCCTACGGCGGCGAGGGCGACCTGGGCTACTGGAGCAAGGCCCTGCGCCTGCGCGCCCTGGTACCCACCCTGACCACGGTGCTGCGCGTAGCCCCGCACGACGAGGCAGCGGGCGCAACAACCGCCCTGCCCCCAGGCATGCTCGACCTGGCCGCGCGCCACCAGCACCCGGGCGACCACCTGGTAAGCGGCCGCCGCATTGTGGCCAGCGACATCGCCGCGTACTTCCACACCGGCGGCACCACCGGCGCGCCCAAGCTGGCCCGCCACAGCCACGGCGCGCAGGTGTTCACCGCCTGGGGCAGCGTGCAGATGCAGGGCATACGGCCCGAGGACGTGGGCATCAACGGCTACCCGCTGTTCCATGTGGCGGGCGTGCTGCCCGGCTCGCTGGCGGCGCTGTCTGCGGGGGTGGAGACCATCATCCCCACCACCGGCCTGTTCCGCAACCGAGAGGTGATTGCCAACTACTGGCGGCTGGTGGAGCGCTACCGCTGCACCTACCTGTCGGCCGTGCCCACGGTGCTGGCCGCGCTGGCCAATGTGCCGCTGGACGGGGCCGACATCTCCACCCTGCGCTATTGCCGCACGGGTGCAGCCATCCTCGCGCCCGAGCTGGCCGCGCGGTTTGAGCGTCTGTTTGGCCTGCACATCCACGAGAGCCTGGGCATGACGGAAATGGCGGGCATCTCCACCATCACCCCACCGGGCGTCAACGCGCCCGCAGGCTGCGTGGGCTGGCGGCTGCCGTACACCCAGCTGCGCGTGGTGGGGCTGGATGCGCAGGGCAATGCGTCCGACCAGGATCTGCCGCCCGGCCAGCCGGGCATGGTGCTGTTCCAGTCGCCCAACCTGTTCTCCGGCTTTCTGGATGCAGCCGACACGGCCAAGGCGTTCACGCACGACGGCTGGCTGGCCACGGGCGACCTGGGCTTTGTGGACGAGCAAGGGCGCCTGCACCTGAGCGGCCGCTCCAAGGACCTCATCATCCGCAGCGGCCACAACATCGACCCCAAGGTGATCGAGGACGCGCTGGGCGCCCACCCCGCCGTGCAGCTGTGCGCCGCCGTGGGCGCGCCCGATGCTTATGCGGGCGAGCTGCCCGTGGTCTACGCCACGCTGGTGCCCGGTGCACCGGCGGTGACCGAGGCCGAACTGCTGGCCTTCACCGCCGAACGCGTGGACGAGGCCGTGGCCCGCCCGCGCTGGGTGCAGGTGCTGCAGACCATGCCCGTGACCAACGTGGGCAAGATCTACAAGCCCGATCTGCGCCAGCGCGCGGCCTGCCACACGGTGCAGGCGCTGGTCGACGGGGTGTGCGGACAAGCCACGGACGGCCTCCGTCCCCAGGTACAGCCCGAGGGCGACAACGCCGTGCGCGTGACCGTGGCCCCGGGCCCCGACGCCGACGCGCTGCAGGCCCGCCTGCGCGAAGTGCTCGCGCCCCTGCCCCTCACCGTGCGCGTCACCACCGGCC
>NZ_JBWKYJ010000064.1:0-28207 GCF_059423685.1 Acidovorax sp. GW460-11-11-14-LB4
GGGCGGGGGCGCGCCGCAGGGAGCTAGGGGAAGCAATGAAACTAAGCATGCGCCATTGTCCCGCGTGCCAGTCCGCGTACAGGGGGCGAATGTGAATCAGTCCGTATGGTGAATATGTTTACTATGTTTTTGATAGCTGCTTGCGCATGTTCCACTAGCGCTTGCGACCAAAAACACTGAAAAATGCGGTTACAGTGGCACCTTGATCGCCTTGCGCCCCGCCCGCCGTGCGCGAGCCTCCGCCTGCAGCCCCCTGTTAGCCTACCGACCATGGCGCCCCACACCTTTCTCTGGCACGACTACGAAACCTTTGGCGCCAACACGCGCCGCGACCGGCCTGCGCAGTTCGCGGCCATCCGCACCGATGCCGAGCTGAACGAAATCGGCGAGCCGCTGATGCTGTACTGCCAGCCCGCCAACGACTATCTGCCCGACCCGGTGTCGTGCCTCATCACCGGCATCACGCCCCAGCAGTGCCTGGAGCAGGGCGTGCCCGAGCACCAGTTTGCCGCGCGCATCGAGTCCGAGTTTGCGCAGCCCGGCACGATTGGCGTGGGCTACAACACCATCCGGTTTGACGACGAGATCACGCGCTTCATGTTCTGGCGCAACCTCATCGACCCCTATGCGCGCGAGTGGCAAAACCAGTGCGGCCGCTGGGACCTGCTGGACGTGGTGCGCATGACCTATGCGCTGCGGCCCGATGGCATCACCTGGCCCAAGAAGGAAGACGGCGTGACGCCCAGCTTCAAGCTGGAGCACCTGTCCAAGGCCAACGGCCTGCAGCACGATGCCGCGCACGATGCGCTGTCGGACGTGCGCGCCACCATTGCGCTGGCGCGGCTGATTCGCCAGCACAACACCAAGCTGTTTGACTTTGCGCTCAGCCTGCACAAGAAAGACCGCGTAGCCGCCGAGCTGCGGCTGCCCGCCACCAGGGCCACCGCGCGGGCTTTTTTGCATGTGTCGGGCATGTTCCCCACCGAACGCGGCTGCCTGGCGGTGATGTGGCCGCTGGCCAGCCACCCCACCAACAAGAACGAGCTGATCGCCTGGGACCTGGCCCACGACCCGCGCGAGCTGGCCACGCTGAATGTGGAGGACATTCGCCTGCGCATGTTCAGCAAGGCCGATGCGCTGCCCGAGGGCGTCACGCGCCTGCCCATCAAGACCATCCACCTGAACAAGTCGCCCATGGTGGTGGGCAATGTGAACACGCTCACGCCCGCGTTGGCCCAGCGCTGGGGCATCGATCTGGCCCAGGCCGCGCAGCACGCCGAGGTGGCGCGCGCGCTGCCCGACATGAGCGGCATCTGGCCGGCGGTGTTTGCCCGCCCGCAAGAGCCCGCGCCCGATGTGGACCAGGACTTGTATGGCGGGTTTGTGGGCAACAACGACCGGCGCCTCCTGAACGACCTGCGCACCCTCAGCGGCGACAAGCTGGCCAAGGCGCGTGCGAACTTTGACGACCCGCGCCTGGCCGAGCTGCTGTGGCGCTACCGGGCGCGCAACTTTCCGCAGACGCTGTCACCCGAGGAGCAGGAACGATGGGAGGCCCACCGCGCTGCCTGCCTGTTTGACGGGCAGGGCGGGGCGCGTACGGTAGAACAGTTGTTCACCGAAATCGACGAACTCTCAGAGACCGCCGACGACGAGCGCACGCATGATATTTTGGGCGCCTTGTACGATTACGCTGAACACATCGCACCGGAGCGATGACTCCCCCTGAGGCGCTGCGCGCCTTCCCCCGGAGGGGGACGCACCCGGTGGCCTGGCAAAGCCAGTTCCACGGGTGCACTGGCATCAGGGCGCGCCAGTAGTGATCGCCCCGTCTTGTAAGTAGCCACGCAGAAACAGCGCAGATTTTTATGACGACACCGCAGAACCACAGTTTCACCACCCAGATCGTGCACGCCGACCGCCTGGGCGGCGCCGAGCACGGGGCCATCCACAAGCCCATCCACACCTCGGTGCAGTACGGCTACGAGAAGGTCGAGGACCTGATCGCCGTCTTCCAGGGCACCGCCAAGGGCGGCTTCAACTACGCGCGCCAGGGCACACCCACCACGGCGGCGCTGGAGGCCAAGATCACGCAGATGGAGGGCGGGCACGGCTCCATCGTGTTCTCCACCGGCATGGCGGGCATCTGCGCGGTGTTCCTCACCCTGCTCAAGGCGGGCGACCATCTGGTGGCCAGCCAGTTCGTGTTTGGCAACACCAACAGCGTGTTCGGCACGTTGGCCGACCTGGGCATTGAAGTGACCACGGTGGACGTGACCGACGCGGCCAATGTGGCAGCCGCGCTGCGCCCCAACACCCGCATGGTGTTTGTCGAAACCATTGCCAACCCCGGCACGCAGATCGCCGACCTGGAGGGCATTGGCGCGCTGTGCAAGGCGCATGGCGCGCTCTACGTGGTGGACAACACGGTGGCATCGCCCTACCTGTTCCGCGCGGCCACGGTGGGCGCGGGGCTGGTAGTCAACTCGCTCACCAAGAGCATTGGCGGGCAGGGCGATGCGCTGGGCGGCGCCATCACCGACACGGGCCTGTACGACTGGTCGGGCTACCCCAACATCTTTGCGGCCTACCGCAAGGGCGACGCGAAGGGCTGGGGCCTGCAGCAGCTGCGCAAAAAGGGCCTGCGCGACATGGGCGGCACGCTGTCGTCCCACGCCGCCCACCAGCTGGCCCTGGGCGCGGAGACTTTGTCGCTGCGCATGGACCGCACCAGTGCCACCGCCCTGGCGCTGGCGCAGCGGCTGGAGGCGCACCCGGCCGTCTCGCGCGTGCTGTACCCCATGCTGCCCTCGCACCCGCAGCACGCCTTTGCGCGCAAGCACCTCAAGGCGGGCTCGTGGCTGCTGTCGTTCGAGCTGCGCAACCCCGACCAGTGCCTGGCCGTGTGCAACCGCCTGCAGTTGCCCATCAAAGCCACGGGGCTGGCCGACACGCGCACGCTGATCATCCCGGTGGCGCACACCATCTTCTGGGAGGCCGGCCCCGCCGTGCGCGCCACCATGGGCATTGCCGACAGCATGATCCGCCTGTCGGTGGGCCTGGAAGAGGCGGACGACCTGCTGGCCGACTTTGAGCAGGCGCTGGCCGGAGCCTGACCCCACCTGAACTGCCCACCCTGACCGGGAGCCCGCCATGGCCACTGCCACCTCTGCACCGCCCGCCAACATCGGCAAGTACCGCATCGAGCGTGAACTGGGGCGGGGCGCCAGTGGCATCGTGTACCTGGGGCTCGACGGCTTCCGGGGCCGCAAGGTGGCCATCAAGCAGACCCACGCGCACCTGCTGAAGGTGCCCGAGCAGGCAGAGCGCTACCGCAAGCTGCTGCGCAACGAGGCCGCGCTGTCGGGCCGCCTGCGCCACCCCAACATCGTGCGCCTGCTGGATGCGGACGAAGAAGCGCTGCCGCCCTATCTGGTGCTCGAATACGTGGATGGCCAGCCGCTGTCCGACTTTGCAACGCCCGACACCTTGCTGCCCGTGCCCCAGGTGCTGGACATTGCCTTCAAGTGCTGCAACGCGCTCGAATACGCCTACCGCGAGGGCCTGGTGCACCGCGACATCAAGCCCGCCAACCTGATGCTGGCGCGCGGCGGCGATGTGAAGCTGACCGACTTTGGTGCCGCCCTGTCGTTGCGCAGCGATGCCACGCAGCTGTCTGGCCTGGTGGGGTCGCCCTCGTACATGTCGCCCGAACAGGTGCGTGAGCAGGACCTCACCCACCACAGCGACATGTTTTCGCTGGCCGTGGTGGTGTACGAGCTGCTCACCGGCCGCCGCCCGTTTGATGGCGACACCGACTTCGCGACGCTCTACAAGATCAGCAACGAGACGCCCACCCGGCCCAGCCTGCTGCGGGCGTCGTTGCCTGCGCATGTGGACGAGGTGTTGCTGCGTGCGCTGGCCAAGCAGCCCGTCGACCGCTTTGCCACCTGGGCCGACTTTGCCCAAGCACTGCTGGCCGCGCACCGGGGCCTGCCCCGCCAGAAGTCGCAAGACACCGAGGCCGAGCGCTTTGCACGCCTGCGTGCGCTGCCGTTTTTTGCCGACTTTCACGACGTGGCGCTGTGGGAGCTGATGCGCCTGGGCAGCTGGCGCCGGCTGGAGCAGGGCACGGTGCTGATGCGCGAGAACACGCCCGGCGACTCGTTCTGCATCCTCATCGAAGGCCAGGTGGCCGTCAGTCGCCAGGGCTGGAACCTCAGCACCCTGGGCCCCGGCGTGACCTTGGGCGAGATGGCCTACCTGCGCCCCGACAACCGCATCCGCACCGCCACCGCCGTGGCCGAGACCGAGGTGCTGGTGCTCAAGGTTCGCAACCCTGCGCTGCGCGAGGCGTCGGAGGATTTGCAGTCGCGCTTTGACAAGGCCTTCATCAAGCTGCTGGTCGGGCGGCTGATTGCCACCAACGAGCAGCTGGCTGAGTGGGAACTGGTGGCTGCGCCAGGGCCCGCTGGCGGTTGATACCCTGATTGCTACTTAATTGATAGCTGCCAGGGCATATTGCACTAGCGCTACCAGCAAAAACTATCCAAAAAACCGGTAGCACACCACAATGGCGGCCAACACGCCCGCCAGCTCGGCCAGCAAGGCGCAGCCCACGGCGTGCCGGGCGCGCTGAATGCCCACGGCTCCAAAGTACACGGCCAGCACGTAAAAGGTGGTTTCGGTGCTGCCCTGGATGGTGGCGGCGGCCAGGGCGGCGAAGCTGTCTACGCCCTGGGTCTGCATGGTCTCGATGAGCATGGCGCGCGCCGCGCTGCCCGAGAACGGCTTGACCAGGGCGGTGGGCAGCGCGTCCACAAACCGGGCGTCGGCGCCCAGCGTGGTCACGCACCAGCGGATGCCATCCAGCACATAGCCCAGCGCGCCCGAGGCCCGGAACACGCCCACGGCGCAGAGCATGGCCACCAGATAGGGCAGCAGGCCCTTGGCCACGTCAAAGCCCTCGCGCGCCCCCTCGATGAATGCCTCGTACACCGGCACCTTGCGCCACGCGCCCAGCGCCACAAACAGCACGACCAGCGCAAACAGCGTGAGGTTGCCCAGCAGCGACGACAGGGATGCCAGTGCGGCGGCACTCAGCGTGGTCAGCAGCGCCATGAACCCGCCCAGCACCAGCGCCACGGGCAGCAGGTAGGCCAGCACCACGGGGCTCCACAGTGGCAGGCGCTGCACCACGGCCACGCTCAGCAGGCCCACCAGGGTGGAGGCAGACGTGGCCAGCAGGATGGGCAGGAAGACCAGCGTCGGGTCGGGCGCGCCCTGCTGCATGCGGTACATGAAGATGGTGACCGGCAGCAGCGTGAGCGATGAGGCGTTGAGCACCAGGAACAGGATCTGCGCGTTGGTGGCGGTGTCGGGCTCGGGGTTCAGCTCCTGCAGCGCCTTCATGGCCTTCAGGCCCATGGGCGTGGCCGCGTTGTCCAGCCCGAGGGCGTTGGCGGCAAAGTTCAGCGTCATCAGGCCCAGGGCGGGGTGGCCCCGGGGCACACCCGGCATCAGGCGCAGGAACAGCGGGGCCAGCCACCGGGCCAGGGCATCGACCAGGCCCGCCCTCTCGGCAATCCGCAAAAAGCCCAGCCACAGCGTGAGGGTGCCAAACAACAGCACCATCACCTCGACCGACAGTTTGGCCATGGCAAACAGCGCTTCGACCATGGCTGCAAAAATCTGGGCGTTGCCCCCCACCAGCCATTGGGCCAGGGCCGCGATGGCCGCCGTGAGGAAAAAGCCCAGCCAAAGGGTGTTGAGCATCAGTGCACCGGGCAGGGGTCAAAGGAAGGAGCTGTGCGCATGTCGCCGAGGTTAACTGCACCGCTGCGTGCGGCTGATAAAGAGCGTGGCGGAAGGGCAACGATAGTGTCCTTGGTGGTCAGTGGTACCCTATAGGGTTCGGTCTGAAGTTGCACTCCCATCCTCTGGGGGCTGTTCGGGAGGCGTATTTCCTCCCGGCGGCTCCTGCATGGTTGCAGCAACTCCCACACACGGCGCCCCAGCGCGCCGCATTCACATCAAGGAAAAGAGATCCATCATGGGCGCGCAGTGGAAAGCAAAAGGCAAGGCACAGGTGGCCGACGCCAAGGGCAAGCTGTTTGGCAAGCTGGTCAAGGAAATCACCGTGGCTGCACGCGGCGGTGCCGACCCGGCCAGCAATGCCCGCCTGCGCCTGGTGGTGGAGCAGGCTCGCAAGGCCTCCATGCCCAAGGACACGCTGGAGCGTGCCATCAAAAAGGGCTCGGGCACCGGCGCGGACGCGGTGAACTACGAACGCGTGATCTACGAAGGTTTTGCCCCCCATCAGGTGGCCGTGATGGTTGAATGCCTGACCGACAACGTGAACCGCACGGCCCCCGAGATGCGCGTGCTGTTCCGCAAGGGCCAGCTGGGCACCTCGGGCTCGGTGGCCTGGGACTTCAACCATGTCGGCATGATCGAAGCCGAGCCCGCCACCCCCGACGCTGACCCCGAGCTGGCCGCCATCGAGGCCGGTGCGCAGGACTTTGAAGCGGGCGACGAAGAGGGCACCACCACCTTCTGGACCGACCCCACCGACCTCGACCTGGTCAGCCGCGCGCTGCCCGCCCACGGCTTCACGGTGCTGTCCGCCAAGCTGGGGTACAAGCCCAAGAACCCGGTGAACCCCGCCAACCTCACGGCTGAGCAGCTGGAGGAGGTTGAGAACTTCCTGGCGGCCATCGATTCGAACGACGACGTGCAAAACGTGTTTGTGAGCCTGGGTGGTTGATGTGCGCGCGCAGGCGCCGACACAGGTGCTGAAGAGGCTGCCCTGGATGGCGCCCCTGGCTTTGACGGACGGACTGACTGTTTCATGACTGCTGACCACTACGCAGCCCTTGGGCTGGCGGCCAACGCGTCGCTGGCGGACATCAAGAAGGCTTTTCGCCAGAAGGCCTCGTTCTACCACCCCGACCGCAACACGGCGCCCGACGCCGCACAGCGCTTTGCCGAGGTGCAAAAGGCCTATGAGGTGCTGTCGGACGACGACGCCCGCCAGGCCTATGACGACAACCGCCGCCGCAACCTGCTGGACGACCCGCTGCAGACCGCCCAGGAGATCTGGCAGGCCTACAGCGCAAGCATTCTTTCTCATCCTACTGCCCTGTGAAACTTTCTCCCTATTTTTATGACCTGCGCTCGGCCTATCAGGCCGAGCTGGACGATCTGGTGTCCGACTCCGAGGGCAACGACGTTCTGCGCAAGCGCCTGGCCGAAAAGCGCAACGAGATGGCGTTTTTGGTGCAGATGATGGAACTGGCCCCCGAAATGGTGGCCGTGGTCTTTCACCGGGGCTTTCGCTTTACCAAACCGGCTGCACTGGAGCACCTGCTGGGCTTGCCGGTGAACGAGCTGCCCGACTGGCACAGCCTGACCCATGCCGTAGCGTTGGAGCCCTGGGCAATGAGTCTGGCCCAGGCCGTGTTGCGCGAGCCCCAGGGCGCACGCTTTCTGACGGTAGCCGCCGGCCTGGAATACCTGCAACAGCACGCGCGCCTGGCTCCGGCCGCAGCGTCGCATGCCGACAGCGATGCCGAGGACGATGGTGAAGATGCCGCCGAACACGACGATGACTACAGCGCCCTGAGTGCCGACGACGCGGTGGACCCGCAAAACAGCCGTACGCGCGAAGAGTCCAGCGCCAACTGGCTGGCCGATGTGGGCTTTGAGCGCAAGGAATGACGACCATGAGCAGCAGCAACCAACACCTGGCCCTGATCACCAAGACCACCAGCCTCATTGCGGCCGGTGACATCGTGGGCGCCGAGTCGGCGCTGGCCGAACTGGCCGACAGCGATGGCGACGGCGCGCTGATGGTGGTGCTGGACCAGCTGGCGCCCAAGGACATCCTGGCCGTGATGCGCGAGTACGACGACTCCAAGGCTTCGGTGGTCAACATGCTGGTCACGCCCGAGCAGTTTGCGCGCGCGATGGTGCTGGAAAAGCAGTACAAGGACCTCACCCACACCCACCTGCGCAACATGGTCAACGCGGTGGTGTTCCGTGACGATGCCGACCCGGTGGAGTTCCTCACCGCGATTGGAGACCTGGAGGGTGGCGCCGAGGCCCTGGCCAACTACTTTGCCGAAAAGTGGAGCCGCATCGAGGCCTTTGCCCGCACCGGCACCTTTGACGCCACCGAAGACTACGGCGTCACACTGAGCGACGACGAGCTGCTGGCCTCGGGCTATGTGCAGCCGCGCATCGACCTCGATGAAGTGGCCGACCGCGACTGGATGCAGATGGCCTGGCTGCTGCGCTATGAGTGCCGCGACCTGTTCATCGAGATGCTGCTGGTGCTGCGTGCCAAGGCCCGCGCGTTTGACCAGGGACTGGAAGAAGGCGAAGAGACGTCCGAAGAAGACGATGGCAAGTTCGAGACCAGCGAAACCGACCGCGGCAAGGCCACGCCTGCCGCACGGGCTTCCGACGAAGAGTCTGCGATTTAGTGAACAACCCCCTGAGGCGCTTCGCGCCTTCCCCCTGCTCTCGAATGGCTGTGCCATTCGGGAAGGGGGACACCGCCAGCGCGGCGGGGCGGCCCTTGCGCGGCGGTCCTGGTATGGGCCGCGCCAGTTTCATAGCCCATGAGCAGCGCGAAGCGCGATAGATTCAGACATGACCGTGCCTCCCACGCCTTCCTCAATTTCTGCACCAGTCGCTACTGCCAATGCCCTGCAACTGCACGACGCGCGCCCTTTCTTTGAAAAGGCGCTGGTCTACGGCGTGCAGCACGGCCTGATTGACGCGGACCGGCTGGCGGCCATCAATGCCGATGCGCCCAAGGGCATGGTGCAGATCGCGCGTTACTTTGGCAGCGAGTTTCTGCGCCCAGAACTGGAGAAGGCGCGGGACCGCATGGTCAACCTGATCAGCCTGTACCTGCTGGAGACCACGGCCGGTGATCTGGCCAAGGCGGCGGTGTCGCTGCGCGACAACTCCTTTTTGTCGCGCTCCAAAGGCGGCTCGGACATGCTCAAGCGCCTGATCGCCATGCCCGAGAGCAGCAACTTCGGCATGGGCGGCTATGCGGATGCCGAAACCCCACTGCTGGCTGCCTGGTCGCTGCGCAGCCATGCCGACTACCGCGCCGAGCTGGCCCGCCGCAGCCACATCGCCCAGGCCATCGCCGCCGCCGACTGGCTGGCCGCGCAGTACGACCTGGACACCGAAGAGCTGGAAACCGCCGGGGCCGACGCCGAGGCCGTGATCCGCACAGGGCTGCTGATGCAGGCGCTGAACCCCAAGGCCATGGCGGCGAGTGAGTGGCCCAGCGCCCCGGTGTTTGAAAAGCTGGTGACTGCACTGCGCAAAAAGAAGGCACCCCTGCCGACGGCGCTGCGCCTGCCCCCCGGCGTGCCGGCAGAGCTGCGTGACGTGCTGCAAGCCCAATGCGCCACCGTGCTGGCCGACCTGCCCAAGCTTCTGCAATCCGCTGCGCCGCTGCGCACCCTGCTGCGCCCCATGGGCGCCTTCAGGGCACGCTACTTCCTGCTGGACGACCCTCTGGCCGAAGTGGACAGCTTTCACCGCAGCCTGGATGTGCTGGAGGACGACGATGAGCCTCCACAGCCTGCCAGCAAGACATGGACCAAGGCGACCGGAGGCAACGACGACGAGCACTCGCTGCTGACGCTGTTTCTGTGCCTGGCCGCCGGTGCGCCCAAGAAGACGCTGCTCACCGAGAAAACCGCCGCCAGCCTGGTGCGCAAGATCCGCAAGTCTGGCCTGCAGCCCGAGCTGGCGTCTGACTTCATTCGCAGCCACGCGGCTGCCGCCTTCCAGCAGGACTACCTGGCGCTGTGGTCTGGTTTTTTGCAAGACGCGCAGGCCACGCTGACCAGCGACCGCGACTACCAGATGCACGATGCGCTGGCGCTGCTGCGGCGCGAATGCCACGTGGTGGGTTGACAGGTGCTCCCAACGGCCACGCGAGGAGGTATGGCCTGAGGGGCTCCAAGCGCCGGCTGAAGCACTGCATTGCTGCCCGCAAAGCGTCGCGGGGCAGTCAATGCTCTCGGTTACCATTGTTAACGTTGATAGTCATCTCACAGCCGGCAGGCGATAGCAGCCGGGCGTTGAGCGATGGCGTCGCGTTGTGAACCCCAGCCCGTACCCTCTGTGCACAGCCCCACCCTCCTTATCGTCGCGGCCATTCTTGCAGCGCTGGTCACTGGCGTTTTGTCCGCGGTGTGGCTCTTCAACAGACGTATTCCGGGACTTCGCCTCTGGGCGCAGGCATTGTTCTGCGCCACTGTGTTCTGCATCAACCTGTTGCTGCGCGACCATGTGCCTCTGCCGTTGTCTGTCGTGCTGGCGCAGTCTTCCATTGCTTTGACTGCATACCTGTGCCTGCTGGGCGCACGCGAGTACATGGGCAAGGCGCCCCTGGGGCATGGTGTTGCCGCTCTGGCCTTGGGGCTTCTGCTGGCGACAGCCTTGTTTTTTACCCTGGTGAAGCCTAACGTGCAGGTGCGCATCGTGCTGACGGGTCTGGTGCCAGGGGTTATATTCATTGCGGCTGCACACACGCTGGCACGTGGCGGTTTTCGCAAGGTACCCGCACGGTACCTGTTTGCGGCCACGGTGGGTGTGCACGGTGCCTTCTTGCTCGTGCGGCCCTTATTGTTCAAGCTGGCCGCACCCGCCGAAGGGGCGCAGCCCGAGGCGGGCATGGTGGCCGCGCTGTCGCAGTTTGTGGTTCTGGAGTCCACCCTCGCTGTGGTGCTGGTGGCGTTCGGCGCGTTGATGCTGACCAATGAGTTCATCACCAACGAACTGCGCCACCTCGCCGAGGTGGACCCGCTGACCAATGTGTTCAACCGCCGCGCGTTTCTGACCTTGTTGGACAAGGCCATCAGCAACGCCCAGCGCACGCAGACGACGTTGCCCGTGCTGGTGATGGACCTGGACCATTTCAAGAAGGTCAACGACAGCTGGGGCCATCGCGCGGGCGACGATGTGCTGCGCCATTTTGTGATGCTGGCCCAGCGCTGCCTGCGCAAGGAAGACATGATGGGCCGCCTGGGGGGGGAGGAGTTCGCGATCTTCTTGCCCAATGCAGGGGCAGGTGGCGCCATTGCGGTGGCCGAGCGCCTGCGCGCCATGGTGGAGGCCCACCCTGTGGTGACCGAGCAGCGCAGCATTGCGCTCACGGTGAGTGTCGGCGTCACCCTGTGCGCGGGCAGCGAGTCGGCGGGTACGGCCTTGCAGCGTGCGGACGAGGCCATGTACCTGGCCAAGGAGCGGGGGCGCAACCGGGTGGAGATGACGGTGGCCCCAGCAGCGCCCTTGGTCCCTGTTACTGCAACCCCCGCGCCGGCCGCACCAACTACCCTGGCGGCCTAGGAGCGGCGGAGCGCCGGAAAGGCGCCCAGGCCTTGCAGACCTGCGCCATGGCGGGCTGTGTCGGCTGCCCGACCCTGGCGACGGCTGCAGGGGGCACAAGGCAGGCGCTGCCCGGCACAATCAACGCTTTCACACCACCCCCGGTGATGGGGGCAGACAACCCCATGGCAGTTCCACCCCGTTCTGGCGCACCCAAAGCCGCTACCCCCGCAGCCATCCACCCCTCGCCCCCTGCACCGCCTGCAGCGCCCGACCGGAGGGCGTTTCTGGCCATCGGCACGGGGGTGGCGCTCGCAGCGGCTGGTGCTGCCGGGTATTTTCTGCACCAGCCGGACAACGACAGGCAGCTGGTATTTGCCACCCTGCACGATGCGATGCGCGAGGCCGAGCGGCTGAACGCAGCTTCCGTCCACGCGCTGGAACCCGCCACAGCCTGGACCTGGGCACAGACGCTGGTGCATTGCGCACAGAGCATTGAATACTCGCTGCAGGGTTTTCCGTTGCCCAAATCTGCGCTGTTCCAGAACACCCTGGGGGCTGCAGCTTTCAAGGTGTTTACCCTGCGGGGACGCATGAGCCACAACCTGGCAGAGCCTATCCCGGGCGCACCCGCGCTGGATGCGCAGGCCACGGACACATCGGCCGCCATGGCCCGCCTGCGCCAGGCGGTGCAGGACTTTGCCATCCACACGGGGGCGCTGCAGCCTCACTTTGCCTACGGTGCACTGAGCCGGTCGCAGTACGAGCAAGCGCATGCCATGCACCTGGCCAACCACCTGTCGGCCTTTGACGGGCGCGGGTAGGGCAGTCTCCGGCAACCGACGCACCGCCTCTCAGAACCCGCAGCGGCAAGCTTGTGCCGCAGGCGGAAGCCCCACGCAATTGCAGCCAAATTGATGCAAGTCAGGTGAGGCGGCTGGCCACAAGCAGCCCATGAAGGCGCTGCGCTTACGATGCATTTTGAGGTGAGGCGCCTTTGCTGACGTGACTGGAAATGCGCTCCTGCCTCCGCATCAAAAGGGATCAGAGCCATGGGCAGCAAGTGGAAAATTTATGCGGCCGCCGCAGCGCTGTTGTTGCTGGGCACCGTGTTGGTCGTGCGGTGGGCGCCCTGGCAGCCCAAGGGGCCCGGCCCTGGGTTTGTGAGTGGCAATGGACGCATCGAGGCCACCGAGATTGCCGTGGCCACCAAACTGGCGGGGCGTGTGCTCGATGTTTTGGTGGCCGAGGGCGATTTTGTGAAGGCGGGGCAGCCCCTGGCCCGCATGCAGATCGACGGCCTGCAGGCCCAGCGCGAAGAGGCCGTGGCCCGGCTGCAGCAGGCGCAACTGGCCATCAGCAGTGCCCAGGTGCAGGTGGCCCAGCGCGAGAGCGACTACCAAGCCGCCTTGGCCGTGGTGGCCCAGCGCGAGAGCGACCTCGACACCGCCCGCCGCCGCCTGCCGCGCTCTGAGCAGCTAGCGCGCGAAGGCTTTTTCTCCAGCCAGTTGCTCGACGATGACCGCGCCAAGGTACGTAGCCAGCAGGCCGCTGTGACGGCTGCCAAGGCACAGGCCAAGGCCGCACAGGCGGGCATTGGTGCGTCGCGCACGCAGGTGACCAGTGCCGAGGCCAATGTGCGTGCGCTGGAGGCCACACTGGCGCGCATTGATGTGGAGCTGGCCGACAGCGAACTCAAGGCGCCGCGCGACGGCCGGGTGCAGTTCCGCGTGGTGCAGCCCGGCGAGGTGGTGGGCGCAGGTGCGCGCGTGCTGCAGCTGGTGGACCTGAGCGACGTGTACATGACCTTCTTTTTGCCCGAGACCGTGGCGGGCCGGGTAGCACTGGGCAGCGAGGTGCGCATCGTGCTCGATGCCGCACCGGGCTTTGTGATCCCGGCCACCGTGTCGTTTGTGGCCAGCACCGCGCAGTTCACGCCCAAGACGGTGGAGACCGCCAGCGAGCGCCAGAAGCTCATGTTCCGCGTGCGCGCGCAGATCGACAAGGCGCTGCTGCTGCGCCACCAGGAGCAGGTCAAGACCGGCCTGCCCGGCGTGGCCTGGCTGCGGGTAGACCCCGCAGTGGAATGGCCCGCTAATCTCTCCGTCAAGGCCGACCAGTGAGCCTCCCCGGCAGCGCGGCACCCGTGGCCCGCCTGCGTGGCGTGGGCCAGCGCTACGGGCGCACGGTGGCGCTCGCAGACATCGATTTGGAAGTGGCCGCGGGCCGCATGGTGGGCCTGATCGGGCCGGATGGCGTGGGCAAGTCCAGCCTGCTGGCGCTGGCGGCGGGCGCCCGCGCGGTGCAGCAGGGCACCGTGGAGGTGCTGGGCGGCGACATGGCCAAAAGCCGCCACCGCAGCCGGGTGTGCCCCCGCATCGCCTACATGCCGCAGGGCCTGGGCAAGAACCTGTACCCCACGCTGTCGGTGGAAGAGAACCTGCAGTTCTTTGGCCGCCTGTTCGGGCATGACGCGGCCGAGCGGCGGCGCCGCATTGATGAACTCACCCGCAGCACAGGGCTGCACCCGTTTCTGGCGCGGCCTGCGGGCAAGCTCTCGGGCGGCATGAAGCAAAAGCTGGCCTTGTGCTGCGCGCTCATCCACGACCCCGACCTGCTCATCCTGGACGAGCCCACCACCGGCGTGGACCCGTTGGCGCGCGCGCAGTTCTGGGATTTGATCGGCCGTATCCGCGCCGCGCGGCCGGGCATGAGCGTCATCGTGGCCACGGCCTACATGGAGGAGGCGCAACGCTTTGAATGGCTGGTGGCCATGGACGAAGGCCGCATTCTGGCGACCGGCACCCCCGCCGAGCTCATGGCCCGCACCGGGCACGGTGCGCTGGAGCAGGCCTTCGTGGCCCTGCTGCCCGAGGCCAAGCGCCGGGGCCACCAGGCGGTGCAGATTCCGCCGCTGGACCGCTCGCAGGCAGACGACGCAGCCAACGTCGCCATCGAGGCGCGGGACCTCACCATGCGCTTTGGCGACTTTGTGGCGGTGGACCATGTGAGCTTTCGCATCCAGCGCGGCGAGATCTTTGGCTTTCTGGGCAGCAATGGTTGCGGCAAGTCCACCACCATGAAGATGCTGACCGGGCTGCTGCCCGCCAGCGACGGGCAGGCCTGGCTGTTTGGCCAGCCGGTGGACCCCAAGGACATGGCCACGCGGCGGCGCGTGGGCTACATGTCGCAGGCGTTTTCGCTGTACAGCGAGCTGTCGGTGGAGCAGAACCTGGTGCTGCACGCGCGGCTGTTCCATGTGCCCGAGGCCAAGGTGCCCGCGCGCGTGACGGCCATGCTGGAGCGCTTTGACCTGCAGGCCGTGCGCGGCGTACTGCCCATGAAGCTGCCCCTGGGCATGCGCCAGCGCCTGTCGCTGGCCGTGGCCATGGTGCACCAGCCCGAGCTGCTGATTCTGGACGAGCCCACCTCGGGCGTGGACCCGATGGCGCGCGACAACTTCTGGCGCCTGATGGTGGAGCTGGCGCGGCGCGACAAGGTCACCATCTTCATCTCCACCCACTTCATGAACGAGGCCGAGCGCTGCGACCGCATCTCGCTGATGCACGCAGGGCGCGTGTTGGAGAGCGCTGCGCCGCAGGACATCGTGGCCAAGCGCGGCGCCGCCACGCTGGAAGAAGCCTTCATCGGATACCTGGAAGATGCTGCGGGCACGGCTCAGGCTCCTGTGTCCGAGGCGGCTTCGGGCCCCACTGCGCTATTGCCGGTGTCCGCGCCCAACACTCCCACCTGGCCCACCCGCCTGCGCCAAAGCCTGGCCCGCATCCACAGCACCCAGTGGCGCGAAGCGCTGGAGCTGCGCCGCGACCCGGTGCGGGGCGCCATGGCGCTGTTGGGCTCGCTGATCCTGATGTTCGTGATGGGCTACGGCATCAGCATGGACGTGGAGAACCTGCGCTTTGCCGTGCTGGACCGCGATCAGACCGCGCTGAGCCGCGCCTACACGCTGAACCTGGCGGGCTCGCGCTACTTCACCGAGCAGCCGCCGATCACCACCTATGCCGAGCTGGATGCGCGCATGCGCTCCGCCGAGATATCGCTGGCGCTGGAGATCCCGCCCGGCTTTGCCCGCGACGTGGCACGCGGCCAGCCGGTGCAGATCGGCGCGTGGGTGGACGGCGCCATGCCCCAGCGCGCCGAAACCGTCATCGGTTACGCCCAGGGCCTGCACCAGCAATGGCTGGTGGAGCAAAGCCGCAGCCGCACGGGCGTGGTGCCCCGGGGCCTGCTGGAGGTGGAGCCGCGCTACCGCTACAACCCCGACGTGCGCAGCCTGCCGTCCATGGTGCCCGCCGTGATCCCGCTGCTGTTGCTCATGCTGCCCGCCATGCTCACGGCCCTGGCCGTGGTGCGCGAGAAGGAGCTGGGCTCGATCATCAACCTGTATGTGACGCCCACCACGCGCACCGAATTCATGCTGGGCAAGCAGCTGCCCTATGTGCTGCTGGCGCTGTTCAACTTCGGATTGATGTGCATGGCGGCTGTGACGGTGTTTGGTGTGCCCATCACCGGCAGCTTTGCCACGCTGACGCTGGGGGCCGTCCTGTTCAGCCTGTGCTCCACGGGCATGGGGCTGCTGGCCTCCACCGTTACGCGCAGCCAGATTGCGGCCATGTTCTTCGCCATGGTGGGCACGCTCATCCCGGCGGTGCAGTTCGCCGGGCTCATCAACCCCGTGTCGTCCATGACCGGTTTTGCACGCTGGGTGGGCGAGGTCTACCCTGCCAGCCACATGTTCACCATCAGCCGGGGCGTTTTCAACAAGGCGCTGGGCCTGCAGGATTTGCAGGCCGAGTTCTGGCCCATGCTGGTGGCGGTGCCTGTCATCGTTGGCACCGCCATCCTGTTGCTACGCAAGCAGGAGACCTGACATGGCGCTGAGAGGTCGTTGGTCGAACATTTTCAGGTTAGGCATCAAGGAGCTGTGGAGCCTGTGGCGCGACCCGGCCATGTTGTTCCTCATCGTCTACACGACCACGCTGGCGGTGTATTCGGCGGGCATGGCGCAGCCCGAAACGCTGCACCATGTGCCCATTGCCATCGTGGACGAGGACGATTCGGCGCTGTCCCAGCGCATCGCCACGGCGTTCTACGCGCCCCAGTTCACCCGCCCGGCCATGATCAGCATGCGCGAGGTGGACCCGTGCCTGGATGCTGGCCGCTTCACGCTGGTGCTGCACATCCCCGCCCATTTCCAGCGCGACGTGTTGGCAGGGCGGGTGCCCCAAGTGCAGCTCAACATCGACGCCACGCGCATGGGGCAGGCGTTTGCAGCCAATGGGGCGGTGCAGCAGATCGTGCAGCTGGAGGTGGCGGAGTTCGTGCAGCGCGACCGCGCCGTGGCCGCCCAGCCCATCGAGCTCACGGTGCGCGCACGCTTCAACCCGGCGCTGAACCCCGCGTGGTTCGGCTCGCTCATGGAGCTGATCAACATCGTGACCATGCTCTCCATCATCCTCACCGGCGCGGCGCTGATCCGCGAGCGCGAGCATGGCACGGTGGAGCACCTGCTGGTGATGCCTGTAACGCCCGGCGAGATCATGCTGGCCAAGGTCTGGGCCATGGCGCTGGTGGTGCTGGTCGCCACGTGGGTGTCGCTCACGGCCGTGATCCGCTGGGCGATTGGCGTGCCGATAGAAGGCTCGGTACCGCTGTTTCTGCTGGGGGCCACGCTGCACCTGTTTGCCACCACGTCCATGGGCATCTTCATGGCCACGGTGGCGCGCAGCATGCCGCAGTTTGGGCTGCTGATGGTGCTGGTGATGATGCCGCTGCAGATGCTGTCGGGCGGCGTCACCCCGCGCGAGAGCATGCCGCTGTGGGTGCAGTACGGCATGGCCCTGGCGCCCACCACGCACTTCACCGAGCTGGCCCAGGCCATCCTCTATCGGGGCGCGGGCTGGGCGGTGGTGTGGCCATCGCTGGTGTGGCTGCTGGGCATTGGGGCGGTGCTGTTCAGCCTGGCGCTGGCGCGGTTTCGCAAGACCATTGCGCGCATGGCCTGAATGCAAGGATGACTTTTTGCTATCGAATATATAGCTGCAAAAGTATTATCCACTAGCGCTTGGGGCTAATTCGATGCGAAATCCACGCTGCCGGGCCGCCCAGGCAGGTTCAGCTGCGCCACGGGCGCCGGGCTGCTGGACACCCGTTGGCCGCGCCGCCACACACCCAGGCGCGTGGCCCGCAGGCGGATGGCGTCCACCGGGTTGCGCGCATGCAGCAGCACCAGGTCGGCATGGCAGCCGGGGGCGATACCGTAGCCCTCCAGCCCCAGCAGCTTGGCGGGATTCACCGTCACCGCGTCAAAACACTGCCGCATCGCGGCCTGGCTGGTCATCTGGCCCACATGCAGGCCCATGTGCGCGGCCTCCAGCATGTCTGCGCTGCCGCCGCTGTACCAGGGGTCGAGCACGCAGTCGTGGCCAAACGCCACCGTCAGGCCCGCAGCCATCAGCTCGGGCACGCGGGTCATGCCCCGGCGCTTGGGGTAGGTGTCGTGGCGGCCTTGCAGCGTGATGTTGATGAGCGGGTTGGCCACCACGCCCAGGTCGGCCTCGGCCATCAGCGCCATCAGCTTGCTCACGTAGTAGTTGTCCATGCTGTGCATGGAGGTGAGGTGCGAGCCCGTCACGCGGCCCTGCAGTCCCAGGCGCTGGGTTTCGTACGCCAGGGTTTCCACGTGGCGCGAGTGCGGGTCATCGCTCTCGTCGCAGTGCATGTCCACGCGTTTGCCCCGTTCGGCCGCCAGTTCGCAAAGGATCTTCACGCTCTCGGCCCCTTGGGCCATGGTGCGCTCGAAGTGCGGAATGCCGCCCACCACGTCAACACCCATGTCCAGCGCGCGTTTCAGGTTGTCGAGCCCTCCGGGCGCGCGCAGCACGCCGTCTTGCGGGAAGGCCACCAGTTGCAAATCCAGGTACGGCGCCACGCGCTGTTTTACATCCAGCAGCGCCTGCACCGGCAGCAGGCTGGGGTGGCTGGTGTCCACATGGCTGCGGATGGCCAGCAGCCCGCGCGCCACGGCCATGTCGCAATACTGCAGCGCGCGCTGCACGATGGCGTCGTGGGTCAGCGTGGGCTTGAGTTCGCCCCACAGCGCAATGCCTTCGAGCAGCGTGCCGCTCTCGTTCACGCGCGGCTGGCCGTAGCTCAGGGTCGAATCCATGTGGAAATGCGCGTCCACAAACGGCGGGCTCACCAGCAGGCCACCCGCATCTACCGTTTCATGCGCAGGGGCTTGCAGGCTTTCGGTCACTTCGGTGATGCGGCCGCCTTGCACGGCGATGGACATGTTCTGGCGGCCGTCGGGCAGGCTGGCATGGGTGATGAGCAGGTCGAGCATGGTGGGGGAGTGTAGATATTCGTCGGGACGCGCTGGCACACTGCGGGGTCTCAAAAAGAAAGGGTCATCCGATGAACGCACATGAAAAGCTGAACTATGTCGAATTTGCCGCGTGCGATGTGCCCGCCACCAAGTCGTTCTTTGAAAAGGCCTTTGCATGGACCTTTGTGGACTATGGCCCCGAATACACGGCCTTCTCGGGCCAGGGGTTGGACGGCGGCTTCTTCCGCGCCAGCCTTTGTTCCACTCCAGCCACTGGCGGCGCCTTGCTGGTGTTCTACAGCGCAGACCTCGAAGCCACATTGGCCAAGGTGGAGGCGGCAGGTGGCCATGTGGTCAAGCCGGTGTTCGACTTTCCGGGAGGACGGCGCTTTCATTTCACAGAGCCCAGCGGCAACGAGTTTGCGGTGTGGTCCGACCAGAGGGTGTGAATGAATCGGGCGTGGTGGGCTCATTCGCATCTTCTCATCGCTCCCCCTTGCGGTAGGGCTTCATCAGCGCCTGCGGATACGCCGCCTTGCGTGCCACCAGCACCAGCGCCAGGATGGACAGCAGGTACGGCAGCATCAGATACACCTGGTACGGCAGCCACGCATCGCCCGCCTGCTGCAGCCGCAGCTGCAGCGCGTCAAAAAAGGCGAAGAGCAGCGCACCCAGCAGCGCCTTGCCGGGCCGCCACGAGGCAAACACCACCAGCGCCACGCAGATCCAGCCGCGGCCGTTGATCATGTTGAAGAAGAACGCGTTGAACGCCGACAGCGTGAGGAACGACCCCGCCACGCCCATCAGCGCCGACCCGGCCACGATGGCGCCGGTGCGCATGGCCGCCACCGAGATGCCCTGGCCCTCGGCCGCCTGCGGGTTCTCGCCCACCATGCGCACGGCCAGGCCCAGCGGGGTGCGCATCAGCACCCAGGCCAATAGCGGCACCAGCAGCAGGGCCAGCAGCGTGAGTGGGGTTTGTGCCGACAGGATGGGAATGCCCAGCCATTCCATCGGTGCAAAGGGCTCGATGGTGGGTGGCGTGTTCACCTTGGGGAAGCTCACCCGGTAGCCGTAGTAGCTGAGCGCCGTGGCCAGCAGCGTGATGCCGAGGCCGGACACATGCTGCGACAGCGCCAGCCCCACGGTGAGCCATGCGTGCAGCAATCCAAACACTGCGCCGGTGAGCGCCGCCACCAGCACCCCGGCCCACAGTCCGTGGCCCGTGTACACCGTGAGCCAACCAGTGAAGGCGCCAGCGACCATGATCCCTTCAATGCCCAGGTTGAGCACCCCGGCGCGTTCGCACAGCAAAACCCCCAGCGTGCCCAGAATGAGCGGGGTGGCGACCCGCAGGGTGGCAATCCAGAACGCGGGGTTGGCTAGGATGTCGAGCAGTTCGGTCATGCAGCTGCTCCGTGGAAATTTGCTTTCATTTCGATAGCATCTGGCGCATGATTCACTAGCGCTAGAGGCCTATTTGGCTTGAAATTGTGGTGTGTATGGGTTGTCATGGCTGCTTCACTTCCACCGCACGCGGTACTGCGTCAGCAGCCCGGCCACCAGCACCGCAATCAGCGAAGTCGCCACGATCACATCCGCAATGTAGGTGGGCACGCCCACCGCGCGGCTCATGCTGTCAGCCCCCACCAGCACGCCCGCCACGAAGGTGCCCGCTGCAATCACGCCCAGCGGGTGCAGTCCGGCCAGCATGGCGATCACGATGCCGCTGTAGCCGTAGCCGGGCGACATGTCGAGCGTCACATAGCCAGTGCGACCGGCCACTTCGATGGCGCCAGCCAAGCCTGCGAGCCCGCCGGAGAGCAAGGCCACCAGCACCACCGTGCGGGTGATAGGCACGCCCGCAAAGGCAGCAGCGCGTGCATTGGCCCCCGCAGCACGAATATCAAACCCCGGCACCGTGCGTGCCAGCAGCGCCCACAGCATCACGGCCAGCGACACGGCCCACAGCAGGCCCGTGTGCAGCCGCGTCTGAGGCAGCAGCTTGGAGAGTTCCAGGTCGCCCTGCAGTGCCACGCTCTGCGGCCAGCCCATGGAGAGCGGGTCTTTCATCGGTCCATCGAGCAGAGCTGACACCAGCAGCAGCATGATGAAGTTGAGCAGCAGTGTGGTGACCACCTCGTCCACGCCCAGCCGCGCCTTCATCAGCGCCGGGCCCAGCAGCAGCGCTGCGCCTGCCAGCGCGGCCGCCAGCATCATCAGCGGAAAGAGCACGTAGGGCGACCACTCCAGCCCCGTGCCCCCGTGCATGCCGCCCACGGCCACGGCGGCCAGCGCCCCGGCGTAAAGCTGCCCCTCGGCCCCAATGTTGAACAGCCGCGCGCGGAAGGCCACGGCCGCTGCCAGCCCGGTCAGGATCAGTGGCGTGGCGCGGGTGAGGGTTTCGGTCAGTGCAAACACCGAGCCGAACGCGCCCTGCAGCAGCAGCGCATAGGTCTGGCCCACGGGCGCCCCGGCCCACAGCACCAGCAGGGCGCTGACGATCAGTGTGAACACCACGGCGCCCACCGGCGCCAGCACGTAGGCGGCGGGGGAGGTGTGGTTGCGTTTTTCAAGTCTCATGCTGGGTTGTTCTTGTGGTTGTCGCTCAATGTGCAGCGCCTGCCATCGCCAGGCCGATGGCTTCGCGCGTCCAGTCTTCAGCGCGTCGCGCCTCGCTCAAGTGGCCGTCGTGCATGACGGCCACACGGTCACCCAGCGCCAGCACTTCGTCCAGATCGTCCGAGATCAGCAGCACGGCCGCTCCCGCATCGCGCGCGTTGATGAGCTGCTGCTGCACAAACATCACCGCGCCAATGTCCAGCCCCCAAGTAGGCTGGTGGGCCACGATGAGCTGGGGCGCAGGCGCGGTGTAGCCTGCTGCGTCCTTCGGCGGCATCAGCGCCCGGCCCAGGATGAGCTTTTGCATGTTGCCGCCCGACAGCGACCGGGCGGGGGTGTCCGGCCCGCCGCCGCGCACGTCAAAGGTCTCGGCCACGCGCTGCGCGTGCTGGCGCGCGGCGCGGCGCTTGACCCAGAAGGCACGGAACCACGGGTGTGCAAACCAGGGCCCGCGCAGGCGTTCGGACACAGCGTTCTCCCACACCGGCAAATCGCCCACCACGCCCACGGCGTGGCGGTCTTCGGGGATGCGGGCCACGCCCTGGCTGACCAGGTATGCGGGCCGCGCTTGCAGCGTCGCGCCGCGCAGGGTGACCTGGCCGGTGGTGGCGCTGCGCACGCCGCACAGCAGGTCGGCCAGTGCCACCTGGCCGTTGCCGCTCACGCCCGCAATCGCCACGATCTCGCCTGCGCGCAAGCTGAGGGACACATCGTTCAGCCGGTCGCGCCCCGTGGGGCCGGTGCTGACGTTGGTCAGGGTGCAGATGGGCTCCCCCACATTCTTGGCGGGGCGGCGCTCTGCCGCCTCAATCGCATGGCCCACCATCCATTGCGCGAGCAGCCCCTGGGTGGTGCCCTGCGCAGGCGCCTCGGCCACCAGCTTGCCCTGGCGCAGCACGGCCACGCGGTGCGATACGCGCAGCACCTCGCCCAGCTTGTGGCTGATGAAGATGATGGACAGGCCCTGCGCCACCATTTGCGCCAGGGTGTCGAACAGTGCCTCGCTCTCTTGCGGGGTGAGCACGGCGGTGGGTTCGTCCAGGATGAGGATGCGGGCGCCCCGATAGAGGGCCTTCAAGATTTCGACCCGCTGGCGCTCGCCCACCGAGAGGCTGCCGACCTTCGCATCGGGGCTCACTGGCAGGCCAAACTGCTGCGACACCGCCAGCAGCTTTGCGCGGGCCACGCTGCGGCGCGAGAAGGGCTGCCACAGCGGCTCGCTGCCCAGCAGCACGTTGTCCAGCACCGTGAGGTTGTCGGCCAGCGTGAAGTGCTGGTGCACCATGCCAATGCCCGCCGCCAGCGCTGCACGCGGCTGGCCGGGCGGCAGGGGCTGGCCAAAGGCTTCGATACTGCCTTCGTCAGCCACGTAGTGCCCGAACAGGATGGACATCAGCGTGGACTTGCCTGCGCCGTTTTCGCCCAGCAGGGCCAGCACTTCGCCGCGTGCCAGGGTCAGGCTGATGGCGTCGTTGGCGACGAGCTTGCCGAAGCGTTTGGTGATGTCCGACAGTTTCAGGACGGGGGCGTTGGTGGAGGCCATCTACTTCCACGCCGCCAGAAACGCCCGCAATACCTTGGCCGAGTTGGCGGCCGCCAGGCCCATGAAGGTGCCCATTTCGTTCTCGCCATCACCACCACCGGCGAGATCGCTCAGCGACCGGAAGGCGATGTAGGGCACGCCGTTACTGTGCGCGACCATGGCGGTGGCGGCGGTTTCCATGTCGAGCACGTTGGCCTCGAAGGTCTTGAAGGCGTATTCGCGGAAGGCCTTGTTGTCCACAAAGGCCTGGCCCGATACGCCGTTGCCGCCCACCACCAGTTGTGGGCGCTGCTTGAGGCAGGTGGCGGCCAGGCAGTGCTCCAGGCCCACGTTCTGCAGGCTGCGGGCAGTGGCCAGCATCTTCGGGTCGGCTTCGAACCAGAACTTCTTGGTGAGTTTGGGGTTGGCGGCAGACCGCACCTCCACGGGGCGTGGGTGCATCATGCCGAAGGCGGGCATCGTCAGCTCGCTTTTCATCCACGCGGGGGCGCTGTACTGGCCGGGCTGCTCTTCGCGCGCCATCAGCCATTCCATGTACTGGCCCCACTGTGCGGGCACCGTCACGTCGCCAATGTGCAGGCTAGGGTTCACGCCGCCCGCGATGCCGCTGAAGACCACGTGGCTCACGTGGAAGCGGTCCAGCACCAGCTGGGTGTTCATGGCCGCGTTGGTCATGCTGATGCCGGAGAGGAAGACCACCACAGGTTTGCCCTCCAGCGTGCCGGTGGTGAACTCCACGCCGTTGATGCTGTGTTTGGCGGGCTGCTGCACCTGGGGCAGCAGCACGGTCAGCTCAGGGGCAAAAGCGGAGATGACGGCGATGCGGGGTGTGCCGTCCAGCCGCACGGCTGTTTTACCAGGCGAGGTGGCGGCACAGCCCGCGACCACGGCGGCCAGGGCCAGGGCGCCCAGCAGGCGGGTGCACCGCGTTGTCAGAGTCGGCTTGGTGGTGTGGTGTGAAAACATGGTGGGTGAGCCTCGTCGGTGTGCAATAGCGGTGAGCATCAAAACAAACAGGCCACCGCTTTGCTGGGGTGGCCTGTGCACAGAAGTTGAGGACGCGGGCACGGCACCCGCTGCATCCGGTGCTTACTTGGCCGTGGACTTGGGCTGGCTGTCGTCCACCTTCACGGTGAACTTGCCGGCCAGGATGTCGGCCTCCTTGGCCTTGACCTTGGCGACGATGTCGGCCGGCACCTTCTTCTCGAATGTGCCCAGGGGCGCGAGTTCGGAGCCCTTGTGTTTCATCATCGAATATGGGCCGTAGTCCTCGGCCGTGAATTTGCCGTCCTTGACCAGCTTGAGCGCGCGCTCGATGCTGGGCTCCATGTGCCACAGGGCCGATGCCACCACGGTGTCGGGGTACTGCTCTTGCGTATTGATCACGTTGCCGATGGCGAGCTTGCCTTTTTCCTTGGCCGCGTCGCTCACGCCAAAGCGCTCGGCGTAGAGCACGTCGGCACCCTTGTCGATCATGGCGAAGGTGGCTTCCTTGGCCTTGGGTGGGTCAAACCAGCTGTTGATGAAGGTGATGGTGAACTCGACCTTGGGGTTGGTCTCCTTGGCGCCCGCCATGAAGGCGTGCATCAGGCGGTTGACTTCGGGGATGGGGAAGCCGCCCACCATGCCGATCTTGTTGGTCTTGGTCATGCCGCCAGCCACCATGCCGCTGAGGTATGCGGGCTCCTGGATGTAGTTGTCGAACACGCTGAAATTGGGCGCCTGCGGCTTGCCGGAGGAGCCGAGCAGGAACGAAGTCTTGGGGAAGTCCTTGGCCACCTTGCGGGCGGCGGCTTCTACCGCAAAGGCCTCGCCCACGATGAGCTGGTTGCCGCCGGTGGCGTATTCGCGCATCACGCGCTCGTAGTCGGCGTTGCTCACGTTTTCGCTGGCCTTGTATTCGATCTCGCCACGTGCCTCGGCGGCCTTGAGGGCCTTGTGGATGCGGCTGACCCATTGCTGTTCAAAAGGCACCGTGTAGATCGCCGCGACCTTGATCTTGGACTGCGCGAAGGCCAAAGAGGGCGCCATCGCCATGGCGGCCGAGAGGGCCATGGAGGTGCAGAGCAGGCGTCCGGTGAAGATGCGGCGAGTGGTCATGGTGGGGTTCCTTCAGACAAGCAAACAAGGAGGTTGGGTGTGCTGCTACCAAGCAAGGAGCGCGCCAGTCGGTGGCTGTGTAACTGCAAACCAGCGGCAAGTCTGCCAGAGGAAAGCCACCAGTTGGTAAAAAAATGGTGCATGCGTGCAGCTCATCAGGAAACCAGGCTGGGGCACCCCTCCAGGGTAGGGATCCCAATTGGCTGTTACGCAACGCAGAGAGACCCGGTGATGAAAAAAAAAGCCACCGCTGGGCGGCAGGCCCTGCGGTGGCTGGTGCACGGGCGCTGCCGGTGTGCGCTTATTTGGTGCCAAAAATGCGGTCACCCGCATCGCCCAGGCCCGGCAGGATGTAGCCGTGGTCGTTCAGCTCGCGGTCGATGGCGGCGGTGAAGATGGGCACGTCGGGGTGGGCCTTCTGCAGCGTGGCCACGCCTTCAGGGGCGGCCAGCAGGCAGACGAACTTGATGGAGCGGGGGTTCAGCTTCTTGAGGCGGTCCACACAGGCCGCGGCTGAGTTGCCGGTGGCCAGCATCGGGTCCACCACGATGATGTCGCGCTCGTCCATCTCGGACGGCATCTTGAAGTAGTACTCCACGGGCTGCAGCGTGGCCGGGTCGCGGTACAGGCCGATGTGGCCCACGCGGGCGCCGGGCACCACGTTGAGCATGCCGTCCAGAAAGCCGTTGCCCGCACGCAGGATGGAGACCAGCACCAGCTTTTTGCCATCGATCATCTTGCCGGTCATGGTCTCCAACGGGGTTTCGATCTGCACATCCTGCAGCGGCATGTCTCGGGTCACTTCGTACGCCATCAGCGTGGACAGCTCGCCCAGCAGGCGGCGAAAGCTGTTGGTGCTGGCGTCTTTCTTGCGCATCAGCGTGAGCTTGTGCTGGACGAGGGGGTGGGTGATGACGGTGACGTTGCTCATGGGGAACCTGAAAGGAGAAGGGCAGAGGCCTTTGCGCTGGTGAACAGGCGCGCTCTGCCGCGCGGTGAGTGAAAAAGTGGGGGCTAGTCTGCCAGAAACCGTGCCAGGCGCGACAAATCGACGTTGCCGCCGCTGATGAGGATGCCGACGCGCGCTCCGTGGATGTCGACGTTGCCGTGCTGGGCCCCAGCGAAGGCCAGTGCGCCTGTGGGCTCGACCACGATCTTCATGCGCTCGGCAAAAAAGCGCAGGGACTCGACCAGCTGCTCGTCAGTGGCGGTGACCATGTCGTCGGCCAGGCGCTGGATGATGGGGAAGGTGAGCTGGCCCAGCGCCTGGGTTTGTGCGCCGTCGGCAATGGTGTGGGGCGTGGGGATCTGCACGACATGCCCGGCCTTGACCGACTGCTGGCCGTCGTTGCCCGCTGCGGGCTCCACCCCTACCACCCGGCATTGCGGCGCCAGGGCCTCGGCGGCCAGCAGGCTGCCCGCCAGCAGGCCGCCGCCACCGACGCAGACGAACAGGTAGTCCAGGTCGGGCACTTCTTCAAAAAGCTCCTTGGCCGCCGTGCCCTGGCCCGCGATCACATGGGGGTGGTCGAATGGGGGGACCAGCGTCATGCCGCGCTCCAGCGCCAGGCGGCGGCTGATGGCCTCGCGGTCTTCGGTGTAGCGGTTGTAGGTGACGACCTGGGCGCCATAGTCGCGCGTGGCGGCCATCTTGGAGGCGGGGGCGTCCTCGGGCATGACGATGGCGGCAGGCATGTCCAGCAGCCGGGCCGACAGTGCAATGGCCTGCGCGTGGTTGCCCGCCGAGAAGGCGAGCACACCACGTTCGCGCTGCTCATCGGTGAACTGGGCCAGGGTATTGAACGCGCCCCGGAACTTGAAGGCGCCGGTGCGCTGCAGGTTCTCGCACTTGAAGAACAGCTGCGCGCCCAGCCGCTCGTCGGCGGTGCTGGAGCGCAGCACGGGCGTGCGGTGCGCCATGCCCTTGAGCCGGTGCGCGGCAGCGGCCACATCGTCGTAGGTGGGTGGGGTCAGGCTGGGCAGCGTCATGGTGGCGGCATCCTTGTGGGCAGGGCTGGAAGACGGCCAAACCCCTTAAGGCCTGATGATAGCCCTTTGCCTCGCCATTTCAAGCAAAAGGGCTTGCAAGCGCTAGTGCAGCATGCCTGGGCAGCTATACATTTTGATGTGGCACATGCCCGTGCGTGCACCGCAATCCGGGCCGCATGGCGCGGCCCGGCGGCGCTCAGCCCAGCTCGCTGAACCGTTGCAATGGTGTGAGCGCCGGGAACTCGCCCGCGCGTTTTTGCTTCATGGCCGTGACCGATTCGCGCACATGCTGGTTGCTCCAGATGGCGCCCTGCAGCCAGCCCATCTGGCGCAGGCTGTCTTCCACGCTGTGGTCGCGCGCGTAGTTCACGGCCTGCTTGGTGCCCCAGATGGCCACCGGGGGTTTGGACGCGATCTCCTTGGCGCACTGCAGCGCAGCAGCCAGCATGGCCTCTTGCGTGTCGAACACCTCGTTGACCAGGCCGTAGTTCAGGGCCTTGGCGGCGCTCAGGCGGCGGCCGGTGTAGGCCAGTTCTTTGACCACGCCCAGCGGAATGAGCTTGGGCAGGCGCTGCAGCGTGCCCACGTCGGCCACCATGCCGATGTTGATTTCCTGGATGCAGAAGAAAGCGTCGGCCGTGGCGTAGCGGATGCAGCCTGCGGTGACCATGTCCACCGCACCGCCGATGCATCCGCCATGGATGGCCATGATCACCGGGATGCGCAGGTTGTCGATGCGGGTGAAGGTGGCCTGCATGTCAGTCAGCAGGTCGAAGATGGCAGCCCGGCCCTCGGGGCTCTGGTCGTCCATCGTGATGGCGCCGCCAAAGGTCTCCAGCGCCATCCCGGCGCTGAAATGTTTGCCGGTGCTGCTGATGACCAGCGCCCGCGCCTCGCCCGCCTGGTGCAGCTGGGCCAGCACCGTGTCCAGCTCGCGCCAGAAGGTGGGGTGCATTGTGTTCATGGCCTCGGGTTTGTTCAGAACCAGATGGCCCACGTGGTCAGTGATGCTGAGGGAAAAGCAGGTGAGGGTGTTCATGGGGTGCCACTGTAGACCGGCGGGTGCAGGCCCGGTCGTCGCCTGTGTGACTGGGCGTGATTTCAGGCCATTTTGGCTGAATGCGCCAGTGCATCATGCCTGGGTAGCTATCAAAAAGAGAGTGATTGGGGCTGGCGTTGTGCCGCCAACGGGGGCAGTGGGGCCGGTGGACCAGGCGCTCAGTCCCCGCCGCCACCACAAC